>NZ_JANKBI010000029.1:0-41310 GCF_024622195.1 Murimonas intestini | reverse complement strand
GTAAGAGTATCCGCAAAATAATCGCCGCTATATTTCAAGTATTTCTCAGTTTCGTATAAACTGTCATGTCCTAAATACGTTGATAGAAACGGAATGGATTCCCTATGACTAATGCCTCTTCTTTCATTTTTATCAAAGGATCTTACTCAAAAGTATGTCTAAAACAGTGAAGGCACGCACCACGTCCATTTTTATTTATCTGATTATTTTTTATTCCCGCCTTTTTTCGGATAATTCGATAATAATTTCCAACAGAATTAGCTGTTAATGGAGTATACCTATCCGTCGACGGAAACAGATATGCTTCGGAATCATTTAGAATTCCCATTGCACCACAATACAAGTATATAATTTCTGACAGCTTCTTATCAAAGGGTACCAATCTTTGTTTGTATTTTTTTGTGACACGCAGGAGGATCAGATCCCTTTTTAAATCAATATCCCCAACTTTAATGTTTATAGTTTCTCCTACACGTAAGCCACAGCAAAACAGTAATCGTAATAACAGCGGCATTTCGTTTTCGATGTTTATGTTTTTTACAGCACGTGGAGCTGTGAAGGAGTCCGCTGTTTTAAAAATATTTTCAATATCCTGATCCGTATACAGATATGGTACATATGTATCTCTTGTCCTAATTGTTTTCGGGATAAAGCAATCGTAGCCATGATCTATCAGGAATAAAAGAAGTTGCCTGATAAAATGAACGTGCCCACTTACGGTATTTATTGAAATTCCATTGCTTATCTCTTTAATCCACCCATCTATTATCGGTTCCTCTATTGATTTTTCTTTAAGATTAATGCTGTAAAGATAGTCATCAAATAGCTTTATCGTATGTCTGTAATGTCTGAATGCCTCTGAAGCTAATTCTTCTTTTCGAAGCATTAGATGTAATCTAATCTCATTACTAAAGATCGATTTGAATTCGTCTGTCATTTATATCACCTCCCCTTGTAAGAAGGCTTTAAAATTTCCAGACACTTCTGGCGGTTCTAAACAATACAGCCTTAATTTCTCTACGTCGATTCTGGCATAATGCTTTATGGCGTTGTTAGAGCTATGCCCTAATATCTTTCTTACGGTTTCATAAGGTATATCATCATTGACCATAGAACTTGCCAAAGATGATCTTAAAGAATGGGGACCTTTCTTTCGGTTTCCGATATCTATATCAGCCAACACTATATATTTCTTTAGTGCATTCCTAATAGTTCCTGTTGTTATTGGATTATGCGGAGCATACACATTTAAAAATATTTCATTCGCTGCTGAAGGAGGTCTAATGGATAGATAATCTTCAATAGCAGCCATAACTTCACGAATGAGCGGGAGATGCAGAGTATTTCCTGTTTTTTCTTGAATGATGTCAATGCCGTTACGATTTCTTATATCTTCCATTTTTAGTTTTACAATGTCACCTGAACGCATCCCCATTCGTGATGCAAGAAGGATGATCGCATAGTCTCTTTTTCCTTGCATAGTGCTGGTCTCAATAGCATCCTCAATCCTTTGAATTTCATCAATTGAATAAACGCTTGGTACTACACAGGGTTTACTATAATGAGGAACAAGTGTCGAATAATCTACACTTAATTCGCCCACCTCAGTTAAATATCTCAAAAATACTCTGATTTCTCCCCAAAGATTGTGATCTGTTATCTTAGCACAGGCTATAGTGATCCCTCTTGGCGATAATTGTTCAAGAGAAGCACACTGTAACTTCTCTAATTCATCAAAAAACCATGATGTTGCATATCGCTTATATTTTATAGTTCCGGCAGCGAGTCCAATGCCAGTTTCATAGGCACAATACTTTTCGATAGCTGCAAGGAATTCAGCAGAAAGCACAAAATGCTTTCCTTTGTCTGAATATGCATCCTTCCACTTATCATCTAAAAGATCATTTAGCCGAAAGATTACCATTTTCAGATTAGAATAATACGGATTGTTGCCATGCTTACTATAATAATCTTGTAAGAATACATTCCCCCTTTCTTGAGTGTAGTAACCAAATCCGTTATCTTGCAGCCATGCAATGATACTGTTACATAAATACCTATATCCTGTAATGGTTACAGAAGTATAACCACGAGCCTTAAGTCTATCTAAAAGTTCGTTTTCTAGTGCATCAAATGATTTGAATTCTTCCCGCATAATCAAAGTCCTCCTTACTGTATGATTGATATACAATAAGGATAAACCGGAAATCCTTATTCGAGAAGTTTTTTTGAAAATGCTGTAACTATAAGCTGTTACAGCAATCTTCTCGAATAACAATACTTCTCGGATAATCCGTATTATTCTAGAACTAAAATAATACGGATCTTCGCAGAGGAATTGATGGTCTTGCCAGAATCATACGTTTCCAGTTTCATCTTGATCCTTATGATAAACATACATTATTCTTGTTTTGTGGCAGGCGTACTGACCGGATAAAAGGACTCCTCTGGGAAGGCGATGGGTTCCTCCTTCTGTACAAGAGGATTGAAAACGGTAACTTTCGATGGCCGCGCACAAAAGACGAAGCGCTGGAGATTACCGCAGACCAGTATCAAATGTTGATGCAGGGCTTAGAAATCATTGCCAGGAGTCCGATTGAAGAAGTTCCGGAGCCGGTGTTTTCCATGTAATTGTGCAAAACAGCGAAAATCTGCCGTTTCTGCTATAATACCACTCAGGAAAGCGAGGTTCGGTTATGGCAGTTAAGTATACGGAAGAACAATTAAATACCATTGATAAGTCGTTTCTTATCCGTCTGCTTTTGCAACAGCAGGAACAATTGGAAACCTTAACAAAGGAACTTCATACATCAAATGAAAAAATGCAGCTTCTGATGGAACAGGTAATCCTTGGTAAACAAAATCGTTTTGGCAGATCTTCTGAAAAGATGGATGATACCAATCAGATCAGTTTTCACGAAGTGGATGGAAGCATCGTATTTTTTAACGAAGCTGAAGCTGTATCTGATCTTAGTGTATCAGAACCGGAAGATCTGGAACTCAGATCTCCAAAGCAACCAAAAAGCAAAGGAAAGAAAGAAGCTGATCTTTCCGGGCTTCCGGTCAAACGGATCGATCATTATCTATCCGAAACCGAACTTGAAGAAGAATTCGGTGAGAAAGGCTGGAAACAGTTGCCGGATGCAATCTCCAGGAAATATCATTTCGTACCAGCAAAGGTGGAAGTGGAAGAACATCACCTTGGTGTATATGCCAGCAAAACAGATGAACATATGGTCAAAGCAGGTCATCCAAAGGCCTTGCTGCATGGCAGCCTGGTATCGCCGTCTTTAGCAGCCGCGATCATTAACGGAAAGTATGTGAATGCAGTTCCGCTCTACCGATTGGAACAGGAATTCCAGCGTTATGGTCTTCAGATCACAAGGCAAAACATGGCAAACTGGTGCATTCGTCTCGGAGAAGAATATTTATCGGTTCTTTATGATCATCTTCATAAAAAATTGTATTCCTATCATGTGATCCAGGCAGATGAAACACCGGTGCTTGTAAACCATGATGGACGGAAAGCGGGTTCTAAAAGCTGGATGTGGGTATATCGTTCCGGACATCTGTATCAGAACCGCCAGATTGTCTTATATGAATACCAACAGACGAGAAACGCATCTCATCCACGGGAATTCCTGAAAGGATATGATGGCATCTGTGTGACAGATGGATACCAGGTCTACCATACGTTGGAAAAGGAGTTGGAAGAACTGAGGATTGCCGGCTGCTGGGTTCACTGCCGTCGCAGATTTGATGAAGCTTTGAAGCTGATCAACAGATCGCATCAAAAGGAATCCGAAGCGTTTCTACTGATGAAACAGATCCAAGCGATCTATCGGGAAGAGGGGAAGCTGAAAGACCTTTCTTCTGATGAACGGCTTAATCAACGGCAGGTGGTTATAAAACCGCTTGTGGATGCCTTTTTTGCGTATCTGAAAACCATAAAAGTATCCAGAAAGGATAAATTTGGAGATGCCGTCGGATACGCGCTGAACCAGGAAAAATATCTTCGGGTATTTCTCACAGATGGAGATATTCCAATAGATAACAATGCATCCGAAAGGGCAATCCGGGGATTTTGTATCGGGAAGAAAAACTGGCAGATGATAGATACGATCAATGGAGCCAAGACTTCCGCAATCATTTACAGTATTGTAGAAACAGCAAAAGCCAACCATCTGAAACCCTTTGATTATGTACAGTATCTCTTAGAAGAAATCCCACAACACATGGATGACACCGACTGTTCATTCATGGAAGATCTTCTTCCGTGGTCAGAAAAACTTCCGTCAGAAATCCGAAAAGCTTAAATATAGGTGGCTGCAAAGCAGCCGCCTAAAAATGTCAAGGTACTTACTATTTTGCGTTTACAGTTCAAGCTATCCGCCGAGGAGTTTGAATAGTAGACAGGGAGCCGGGAAGCCGCTTAGATAGCGGACTTTCCGGCTCTTTGAGTGGGGCGTGATACCTTTTTGATACCTATGTTTTATTTTTTATAAATTCATCAGCCACATTTTCTAATTCCCTAAGATTTTCTAATTCATCAGCATAACGTTTTATGGTACTATTTATTAAATATAGCTTATTTGCTTCTGTCCATTTGTCAGTGTAGCGCTCATCATAATATAAAGTTAAATCTTGTATAGTGGAAACTATTTGTATATTAGCTTGAAACCAATCATGCAATTCCTTTGGTGGCACATTTAAGTTACTTTCATCTAAATATAGTTGGGTTATATCAGTATTTAGTTTTTTTACTGATTGTATTAACTCTTTTTCGGTTATAGTTTTATTGCAATATTCTCGGAAAATTTGTATAAATTTTTCACCTAGTGATATAACCTTAGAAGTTATTGATTTGACTTCATTTATTAATTGTAAGGGATTAACTTCTTCACCATGCATTAATTTCTTAATCATAGTATACGATGGGTTAAAGTTAAAATGTATTCCATTTACCCATTTGATATTTTTTCCTTCTGTATACCAATTTTTCTTATCTTGTGAATCATCTACCCAAGTTGAATGACAAAGAAAATTACAATCAATCATATCATCTTCATCATATCCAAAATAACACCATATAATGTTAGCGGGCTTTCCTTTATATCTTTGTTCAGATTTTTGATTTTGGTATACATCATAATTAATTATCTTTTGATTTATTTCGTCAGCAATATAGGAGATCTCTTCATCAGAGGATTCATAACGCAAAATGATTTTTGCAGATAATCGTTTGGCCATTCCATGATGTACGGGTTCTATTGCATAAATAATATAAAAGTCTGTTTCTTCATAAACTTTTTTTATTTTATATGGATTATAGTGTTGTACTTCAAAATATATAGTGCCACCAATATTAGAACGAAATATTGGGTCTTGTATTCTACTATTACCTTTCCTATTCCAAGCAGTAGCATACTGAAAGATTGCTTGATTAATTGATTCTAATGACTTTTTACCTTGCCTTATTAAAAAAGGATTGTTTAAAGCATCACACAAAAAACTTGTGTATAAACTTATTGGCCTATCTGGGCTGAATCCAGATTTCTGTTCAGAACCACACGAAGCAAGAACTGCATATCCTTTTCCTGCAAAGCTTTCAACAGTTTCTGATAATGCCATTTGAGCGGGAGAGTCAACACTAAAACTGCCAGAATGACAGCTATCTAATATGATTATTTTGCTTTTGAGCGGAGTACTCTCAATTACTTCAATTAAATTTTGAAGATTAAGTAAGTTATCACTAAATGCTAATGTATTTTTACCACCATGACCTGAAAAATAAAAGATAAGAGTATCGTGTTGAGTGGAATAATTAAGTATAAATTTCAGAGCATTTACCATATCATCTATTGTTACATAGCCATTTTTTCCACACAAAATAATGTCGTGGGAATCAACTTTTAGTCCATTAATAAGTGCAGTTTTTACAGCAAATATATCATTTTTACATAGGGGCAAAGGATCATAATTTAATGTAGGATAAAAAGACACCCCCACCAAGATAGCTTTTATTGACATTTGTCACCTCAAACTCTAGTTTTTATTTTTTCTTTGATTCATTTCTTTGTACATCCATCACAAGTTTTCGGCCAGTTCAATTTCCACTCCAAATATTCCTCTCTGGTAATCTCCCCAGCTTTCAGCTCATTTTTCCTAACCAGCCATTCCCGCATAAAATCATCCACAACGCCATATTTAAACCACAAACCCACTGGCGGGTGAGCAGCCAGTCATCACTATCATTATAGCGCACAGAGGTATCATCCGAAGCGTTACACTTCCCCGGATTCCTTACAAGCTGGAAAAGGTTGATTGCGCCCGGATTATCTTCATCCAGCCAAAAGAAGGTTTGCATAATATCTTCCGCTGAACCGGAAACCTCACTAATGAAATTTAACGGATTCACGTCTAAAACTTTCGCTATCTGCAACAACGTATCTTTCTTAGGCACTTGATAATTCGTTTCATATTGGGCTATCCGGTTATCGGCTCCTTTTTCATCAAAGCCTATTCCTACCCCTAACTCTTTTTGTGTCATGCCTCGGAAGTTACGGATAAACTTGATTTTTTCGCCTACTGTCATCTTCTATTCACCGCCTTTTCCCTTATTATAATGGATAATCTGAAAATAGCAAATAGAAATATTAACATTTTTGCGAAATAAATACCTGGCATTAACATATAAGCGAATATATAATACTGATACAACATTAACAACAATGTTAATAGAACTGAATGAGCTGTATCATCTGCCAACAGACTTCCGCCAAGACCCCGTAAGGGCGAGCGAAGAAAGACACTCCTGTAAATGGTGGGAATTTCGAAAAGGAGCAATCCCATAGCCGTATGAGCGGTTGAGGTCAGTTGAAACACTAGCACCAGACGATACAAATGGAAGCCGTAAATCAAAAAGGAGGAGATTTATTATTGAACAACACTTTATTTGTAACAGCCGGGGAAATTGCAGAAGAATTAGGCATTTCAAAACCATTTGCCTACAAACTGGTACGACAGATGAATGAAGAATTAGAAGCAAAAAGTTTTCTTACTATTGTAGGAAGGGTAAGCCGGAAGTATTACGAAGAAAAGTTTTATGGAATAACAAAATCGAATTAAGAAAGGAAGTGGCAGCATGGCAGCCTATAAAGACGAGAAGCGGAGAACGTGGTTCGTGTCGTTCCATTATAATGACTGAACTGGAAAGAATTGCAGGAAGGTCAAGAGGGGCTTTAAAAAAGGCGTGAGGCGGTGGAGTGGGACAGCACTTTCTGATGAAAGAAGGTTCTGATTTAGATATGACGTTTTCTGAATTTGTAGCCGCATACACCAGAGATATGCAGCCGAAGTTAAAGCACAACACATGGTTCACGAAAGAACAGTACCGCGCCTGTGGCGGCCAGAAAACACCGGAGGAAGAAAGTATTCGGGAACAGTTACGGCGCTTGGCAGAGGAAGCAAAAAGAAATGAAGTTAGAATAAAAATTTCAGTCAAAAAAGAAAAGGGAGATAGGTGACTATGCCAGAAATGGAAAAGCAATTAATGTTCCGAATGGCAGTTAAATTAGCGGAATATGGAATTACTGAACAGGACAAAGAAGCTGAAAATCTGGTGCAGCTTTGAAAAAATACCATATAATTAACAAATAAGTTAATAACCTAGGGAGTTCGAGTAATGGACAGAACCCCGAAAAGCCCTCTGGGGCAATTCCCGGTATTTTATTTTTACGACATTTTATAAATTTCATCTTTTACTCTAATTTTCTAACAACAAACACCGATGGAATTTTTACTATAATTGTAGAAGTATAGACCCATTGTAATGTATTGGTATACTGTAGATATTCTATTATACCAAATGATCCGCCTCCTGTGAACTTAGCTATCACATTTATAATGACAACAAGCCATATTAAAGCTACAATACTGGATTTACCAAAATTTTCCAGACTCGGATTGTATCTGTTTCTTTCAAGCTGTATAATCGTTTGCTGTGATACACCTGCGAGGTCGTCAAGTTCTTGTTGACTCATTCTTTTAGTAGCTCAAAACACATATATTTTATTATTAAATTTATAATTATGTTTTTTGTCATCTGCCACCGCTTTTTTCTATGAATATAATATAACTCTTACATATTGTGAAATTTTATATTAACTCTAATGTAGATAAAAACCAAGTTTTCGTGAGAGACAGAAATGCTGTAAAATTTTAAGTTTAATTTCATAGCATTTCATTGTACAATACAGATGAACAATGAAATAACATCAGAGAAGGAGTTGATGATAAGCCTAGTATTTTACCAGTATCTGATTTGAGAAATTATAATGAAGTTTTCAAAAATTGTCGGGCAGGAGAGCCGGTTTTTTTAACCAAAAATGGCAGAGGAAGATTTGTAGTTCTAGACATTGAGGATTATGAAAAAGACAGAGCAGAGAAAAAGCTGTTAGTTAAATTGCAGGAGGCAGAAGAAGCGGTTGCAGATGAAAAAGGGTGGATGAGCCTTGATGAACTAAAATCAGCAATGGAGACGCTTGATGAAACTAAGGATTAATCATTTTGTAGTGGCTGATTTGAAAGCAACTCGGGATTATATCGCAGAGGATAATACAGAAGCTGTAGGAAAGAGGGTAGAACAAATTAAAATAAAGATTTGTGTGAGATAATGAAAAATTATGTTTAGGGAAGAAAGACAAAGAGATATTGTGAAAAGAGAAATGAGACAGGAAGAATTATGGTGTCTGAAATTCGAGCTATATATCAAGTGTCTTCGGATTGTGCCAGAAGAGACTTGTGGGAATTAGAGAGTAAAGGACAATAGGAATTAATCACATTGAAATAGAGGTGGAAATTTGAAAATGTATTGTATACTAATTACCGGGATTCCTGCCGCAGGGAAGAGTACAATGGCAGCGTTTTTATCGGAGTATTTTGGAATTCCGGCAATTTCAAAGGATAAAATTAAAGAGTTAATGTATGATGATATAGGATTTCATTGCAGAAAAGAAAAGGTTAAATTAGGTATTGCCAGTATGAATATTATGTACTATATGGCAGAACAGCTAATGAAAAATAAACAGCCATTTATTTAGAAAATAATTTTGAAAAAATATCAAAAGCACCTCTGCTAAAAATTCTTGAGAAATATACTTATACAGCTATTACTGTAACATTGACGGGAAATTATGGCGACATATACCAGCGTTTTGCAGAGAGAAATAATAGCCTGGACAGACATCGTGGTCATGTTGTAAATGACAGCTATCCTGAAAAATTTCCGAATAGAGATGTTAAATGTATTTCATATGAAGCTTTTGTGAATGGGATTACTGATAGAGGAATGGATAGTTTTGTGGCGAATGGCCCTCATATTGTTATAGATACAACGGATTTTAATAGAATACATATTGAAAAGCTGATAAAAAGGATAGAGGAATACAGAGAGAAAATTTTGCAGGGTTAATGCATATGTCCATATGGAAAAAGATAACAACAAAATGGAATTAGTGTAGATATCGGGAAATTGATACATGAAAAGAACGATATTGTTTCTGGAGCTGAAAAGGTTATGCAGCTCCATTGTAATAACGGAGCTTTAAAAAATAAAACGCGGATAAAACCAATAAAATACTATGAGCGCATGTGATAGGCTCATGCCGAAAAAGAGGGGGATTTACATGGAGTTTAAACTATTTATGCAGGCAGTAGAACAGAAGATTGATAATTTTCGGTCGGAATCAGAGATCAAGGAATGGCTGAAGAATTACGCCAGAACAATAGAGGAGGAGAGGCGTGAAGAATTTCTTAAACAGTTCGAGAAAAAGAAGCGTTTATCCCATAAGGAGGAACTGAAAGCTGTAATTGACTGGTGCAAAAAGATCGAGGAGCAGGAAGAACTGGTTCTTTCCTGCTGCGGGTATGAAGAGTATGGGGAATATTACTGGGATAATGACTGGGTGTATGAGTATGAGGATCCTAATGGAATAGGTGTGCAGCTAAAACAGTTTTATCAATTAGCTGAGCAGTGTGTTTTTGACAAGGACTATAAAACTGCTGCCGCTATATATTGGAATTTGGGGAGTCTGAACTTTACAGCAGATGACCAGAGTGGCGGGGATTCCGTAGATCTGTCGGTAGAAGAACTGGTCCAGGAGAATATTGTTACATTGGATCTTAAGAGGATCGCACTTTTAACTTTATATTCCACGTATCAAGTGACGGAGATGAAGGCGAGGCCCCAAAAACTCTATGAATATTTTACAAGGGAAATGTTTAGGGAAATAAAACTGGATGAGATAATGGCAGTGGGGATTGAGCCCTTGGAACAGTTTGATACCTTTATGGAACTATGGATCACATATCTTCGTGGCCATCAAGAGAGGTGGACATCCAGACTGTTGAAAGAAGCAGTTTTATACCGCTACGGTGAGGATGGACTTTTAGATGAAGCAAAAAAAAGTGCAAATGAGCATCCTAAATTATTTATTGAAATTCTGGAAAAATATTATGATGCCCAACACTGGGAAAAGCTATATCAGGAGGGAAAGGCGGCATTGTCACTGATGGAGCGGAGAATGAAGATCCGCGGATGTGCGGCCCGCCTGATGGCTGCAGGAGCAAGAGCACTGGGAAATGAAGAAGAAGTAAAAAATGCATGTATAGAGGCGTTTTATTCGGAGTTATCAGCAGAGAATTACCTTAGAATGATAACTTGTGAAGGGATTACCGGGATAGAAAAAAATAATGCACTAAACTATCTGGAGTGTGCCTGTAAAAAAGTAAAGGAGAGAGGGCGTAAGCCAGATATTTATTTGAGGTATAAATCAAAAGACACAGATGAATACATAATAGAAGAAAAAGAATATCTGATAATTCAATTTTTTTCACAGAATTTCTGGGCGGTTTTGAGTGAATGTAAAAAACAAAAAGAAGCCTTGGGCTGGACAGGAGAATATATCGGCACAGGTGTTCCGCTGCTGCTTTTTTTGATATATAAAGGAAGTGTTTATCCGCCGGGAATGCAGGCAATTTTAGCCGATATACAATCTAAAATACAGTATCAGAATAAGTATAATGAACCGTCATTTGAATCTGTGGCGAAAATATGGCTGGATCAGGTAAAAGTGGATGAGGATATGGAAAAGGCGATTTTAGTTTACCTGCAGAAAATCATTGATGCCAGAGTGGAAGCTATTGTCTCAGGTGGACATAGGGGGAGTTACAATAAAGCAGCAATGCTTGGGGCTGCGTTGGGAGAGGCAGAGGAATCCAGAGGAATTCTGCCGGGAAAGGCATGCCGCATACAGACGTATCTCTCCAAATTCCCCAGACATCGAGCATTTAAAAGCGAGATGAAAGAATACCAGTGATATGATGCCAGGGTCAAAAGACCTTTTGGCTCCAGCATCATGATATACAGTTAATAAAATGAGAAAGGGGAATAATTATACTTGAAAATAGACCGTCTAATCGGAATTACAATGTATCTGCTGAATCGAAATGTAGTTTCTGCAAAGGAACTGGCAGAGCGGTTTGAGGTATCGGTCCGGACCATTGTGCGCGATATAGGTGCTCTCTCCATTGCCGGAATTCCTATATCATCATCGACAGGGGCGTCAGGCGGATATGAAATACTTGACACCTTTAAATTGAATAAGCAGATTACCACGATGGAAGATTATTTTTTTATTATCACAGCACTCAAGGGTATGTGTTCGGCTTATGACAACAAAAAAATCAATTTAACGCTGGAAAAGCTGCTGACGGCAGGACATTATAAAGATGAGGAACAAAAGGTATTCATTGATTTTGGGGTTGTCAGAGAGGGAGGGAATATTCCTGAATTTGTGCGTGAAATCGAAGAAGCAATCCATAAAAAAAGTATAGTCGAGTTTGATTATACTGACAGCACAGGACAAATAAGCCATAGGAGGGTTGAACCTCTGGCGCTGAACTATCGTTGGTACGCATGGTACCTGTTGGCGTATTGTACCGAAAAAAATGATTACCGATTCTTCAAACTCAACCGCATAACGTATTTAAACGTTACAAATAAATCGATAAACTGCGAACATGGAAATGTCCCGGAATTGCTGGAAAAGAAATGGAGCAATGATACCCGCCGGTATATTCCTATGAAATTATTGTGTAAAGCGGAAGTCCGGGTTCCTGTAATGGAATATATGAAAGGAAAAGTAGTCGAAGAATATGAAAATGGTGATTTTATCATAGAGACACGCGGAATAGAGAACGAGAGAATATGGTTTTCTATGCTCCTGGGTTTTGGTGATTCTGTGAAAGTTCTTGAACCTCAGGAAGTTATTGACATGCTTAAAGAAAAAGCACTGCAGATTCAAAATCTTTACAGAGATTAGTGACATACTGCTGTCATTAATAATCAGTTATAATAGCGGTAACCAAATCACAATATCAGGAGGAACCGCTATGCAGAAAAAAGTATTAGTAATAATAGATATTCAAAATGATATAACAAAGAATTACAAGGAAATAATTGATAATATAAACAAATCCATAGACTGGGCAGTAGAAAATGATATGTTTGTTGTTTACATAAGACACGAAAATTTATCAGACGGTACAAGGACATTTAAACCCAATACGCGCGGGTCTGAATTAGCTTCTGATTTGAAAATAGTATCAAAAAATATATTCACAAAGTACAAAGGAAATGCATTAAGCAGCCAGGAGTACGCAGAGTTTATTAATAAAAATGAAATAAACAAATTCTACATAGCAGGAGCAGACGCCGCTGCCTGTGTCAAATCCACCTGTTACAACCTGCGTAAAGCAAATTATAGAGTCAATGTTTTATCAGATTGTATTACAAGTTATGATAAAAGAAAAATTGATGAAATGCTGCGCTATTATGAAAGTAAGGGCTGCAAAATAATTAGTTTGAATGAGTTTATTTATTAAGCCAATGCACTTTTCCTTTCGCATCTATAACATTCCAAGTGAACAACATCCATGCTGGGCCTTTAACAGCCTACAATCCCGGAAATGCTGACAGAGTGAGCGTTTCCGGGATTGTTATATGGTGTGTTACATGGCAAGACCACATTCCATTTCTACGGCAATACAGCCTTCCTGCCGCCGTTCCTGAATGGCAGGGCTGGTTCAGAAATTTCTAAATATCCAAAGTCATCAAAGGCGCCTCTAATTGTTTTTTTGCTTCAAATAAAATATCGCGGTAAGCCCCTGGATTGATATCTGTCTGGTAAATTGGAAAAGATACAGATACAGCGGCTATGACTTTTCCCATGCGGTTGTGGATTGGAACTGCTATACAGCGTACATAAGGGGAGGACTCTTCGGACTCATAGGCAGCCTGGGTCCTGCGTACCTCCTCCACTTGGGCGCACAGTTCATCCAGGGAGGTGATGGTGTACTCTGTCATGGGCTGCAGAGGGTAATCCCTGTAAAGTTCCAGCAACTCAGCTTTTGTAAAACCGGACAGCAGGGCCTTGCCTAAGGCGGTAGCATGGGCGGGAATACGCTTCCCTGTGTGGGAAGCAATGCGGAGAGGCTGGTTGCTGTCAAATTTGTAGAGATAGATCGTGTCATGTCCGTCTAAGATACCAAAGTGTGAAGTTTGGTTGCAGCGGGCGGATACATTCTCTACTATTTCTTTTGCTATGGAATAAAAAGGATTTGTAGAGAGGTAGGAGTTACCTACCTCAAAACATTTCAGACCGATCCTGTATTCGTTATAGTTTTCCTTCTTCTGTAAAAAATCCATATTGCACATTGTCTGAACCAGATTATGTACTGAGCTTTTGGGAAGGTCTGTAATTGTACAGATCTCTTTAAAGGATACCCCTTTAGGCTGTTCCGATATATATTTCATAATTTCTAAAGAGCATTGTAAAAGACGGTGGTTCTTTGGCTCCATAATCAAATTCCCCCTGGTTTCTTAATAGCACAAGTATAACTGAAAAGCATTCATATATACATCTTACATGATTTTTTGGTAAATTCAAGCAAAAAGATACTTCATAGTAAAAAATAAACAAAAAACAATGATGAAATATAATAAAAATACCATTATTGACAGTGCTGAGGTTCTGTGCTATCATCAATTTAAACAAAGTACAGATATATAAAAAACGTTCATATATATAAACAACGGAGGCGAGACTTTGCAGGGGAAAGAGATTGAAACAGGCACCTATGGGGTTGTTCTTACTCCTTTTGACAGGGAGGGACACCTGAATCAGACGGCTCTGCGCCAGGAGCTTAAATATTGTACAGGGACAAAAGCGGCTGGATTGCTTCTGTGTGGTTCAACCGGAGAATTTGTCTATATGGATCAGCAGCAGCATAAAGAAGTATTGCGCATCGGAATGGAGGAGGCCGGAAGGTATAAGGTGCTTATCGGAGGAGCGAGTGGGGCCACTGAGCATAAAGTACTGGGTCTTTTAAACTATATGGAGGTACTGGGGTATACATATTGCATTATATGTCCGCCGTATTATTATCCTCAGACTCCGGAAAATGTAGTGAGCTTCTATGAAACCATATCCGGGCAGGCCCCGGCAGGAATGAAAATCTTTTTGTACAATATCCCATTCTGCTCGCCGGAGATTCCGCTGAAGTATATGGAAAGACTTCTGAGACTGCCGAATGTGATTGGCATGAAGGACAGCAGCGGCGATATGCTGTACCTGTCTAAGGTGATGGGAATAGTGAATGAAATAAGGCCGGATTTCATGGTATTTACCGGCCAGGATGCGGTTTTTCTTCCAAGCCTTACCATTGGAGCGTCAGGGTGCATGTCAGCGCTGTGCTGGATGCTGGATGAAGCTGCTGCTGATATATGGCAGTCTTATAAAAAGCTTGATTTAAAGCATGCCACAGAAATACAGCTTCGTATAATCCAGCTTGTGCGTCATCTGGATGCCGT
This sequence comes from Murimonas intestini, assembly GCF_024622195.1. Taxonomy (NCBI): domain Bacteria; kingdom Bacillati; phylum Bacillota; class Clostridia; order Lachnospirales; family Lachnospiraceae; genus Murimonas; species Murimonas intestini. The sequence continues at coordinate 26,378 of NZ_JANKBI010000029.1, read as the reverse complement.
TGCTTTTCCTGAAAATTACAGGATTTTATCCGAAATAGTAGGGATAAGTGCAGGAAAGCCCCAGCGCAGCCTGCACAATATGAGTGAAGAATTTTGTTCTCAGTGGATCAGTCAGGCGGTAGAGCTTGTGTGGAAACTGAGAATGAAATAGAGGGGTAACAAAAACTATAAAATAAGTAGAAGGAGGATTTATTCAATGAAGAAAAAGATGTTAAGCGTGATTCTCAGTGTTGTGATGGTGGCAGGAACCTTCAGCAGCTTTACTCGGGAAGTAAGAGCAGAAGATACAGTGGAACTTCAATTTTTACATACGGCCTGGGTTCCCGAACAGTTGGAAGTACTTGAAAAAGCAATTTCAGATTTTGAGGCTGAAAATCCTGATATAAAAATTGTGGAGACACGAAGCAGCTGGACAGACGCACCTTCACAGATCATGACTTCTATTGTCAGCGGCAATGCACCTGACCTGATCATGTGCAATACCTCTATGCTGGCAGAATACAGAGGAATAGGAGCGCTGGCGGACTTAAGCGAATATGTTTCGGAGGAAACACTTGATAGTTTTCTTCCCAGTGCAAAAGCAATGATAACAACCGAAGACGGAAAGATTGATGGCCTTCCCCAGGAAGGCTGCAACTGGGCACTTTTTTACAGAAAGGATCTTTTTGAGGAGGCCGGGCTGGATCCGGAAAAGCCGCCAAAAACCTGGGACGAATTTCTGGAATGTGCGCAGGCCCTGACAAAAGATACTGATGGTGACGGTGTGATTGACCAGTATGGTTATGCGTGGCCAGTGCAGGCGGAAAATGCTTCTGATTACTGGGTAAACTTCATGCAGATGTGCGGGGCTGAGATCTCTGCGTATGAAAATGGAGAATGGATTTCTAAACTTTCGGATGAGGCGGCAGTCAAGGGTACTCAGCTTATGACAGACCTTGTACAAAAATACAAGGTATCACCTGCAAGTATCGTGGACTATGACTGGGAAGCAGTGACAAATGCTTTTGTAAGCGGCGAAGTGGCAATGATGCAAAACGGTGCATGGGTGACCGGTTCTGTAGAGGAGAAGGGACCGGAGCTTGAAGGTAAATGGGGCACGGCAGTTCTCTTTGACGGACCGGAACAAACTGCATACAGGGGATATCCTAATACATTTAACATCCTGGAAGCCTCTGAGCATAAGGAAGAGACATGGAGATTCCTTGACTATTTCTATAATACACCGAGTGATGTAGAAGGCCTTACAATTGCAGGCGCTTTTTGCAATGCCGCAGGTGGAATGCTGTATACTGACGATTTTGTTGAATACGCAGGAGCAAATTATAATGATAAACTGCAGCCTTTCCTGGAGGAGGTTAACGATTGCCTGATACCGCCTCTTGACCCGCAGTGGCAGTCCCTGACCAGTATGTATGCAAATTCAACTGTGCAGCAGATGATCATGGGGAGCGTATCAGTTGAGGAAGGGATGAATACCCTGGATACAAAATTAAAAGAACTGCATGGTGAGTAACCAGAGATCAAAAAGATTTTGAAGAGGTGACAAATGAAAAAAAGAGTAAAGACAGTATTGAGTCCATATCTGTTTCTTTTACCATGTGCACTCCTGATTCTGGTGATTCTCATCTATCCTGTTTTATCCGGGCTGGTGAACAGTTTTTATAATGAAAACCTGATCCGGCCCATAACACCAGTATTTGTGGGAGTGGAGAATTATGCGAAACTGATGAAGGATTCCATGTTCTTAAATGCATTGTGGAGATCCATTGTATGGACTGTAGTTATACTTATATTTGAAATGGCTATGGGATTATTGTTTGCAGTGCTGCTAAGCAAGGATATCTATTGTAAAAAGCTGTTCCGCTGTCTGGTGCTGATTCCATGGATCATTCCTAATGCAATTGCGGGGATCATCTGGAAATGGTTCCTGAACGAGTCATTTGGAATGATGAATTATCTGCTGAAAAGTACAGGGCTTATATCCCACAATCTGGCATGGCTGTCTGATGAAAAGATGGCAGCAGTATCAGTAGTGACAGTAATTATATGGAAAAGTATTCCCTTTGTGGCAATTACGCTGCTGGCCGGAATTCAGGCAATACCGGGAGACCTGTATGAGGCGGCAAAGGTGGATGGAGCCAGGAGCAGCCAATGTTTCCGGTTTATCACGGTTCCCATGCTGAGAAATATTATGCTGATTACGGCGATCCTGACTTCAATATGGAATTTTAACCAGCTGGAGATCATACAGGTAGTGACTAAAGGAGGGCCGGGGGAGGCCACCTTATCACTTCCGGTATATATTTACAGGCTGTTTATGCAGACCTTCCAGACAAGTTATGCATCTGCAGCGGCTGTGGTCATGATGATGGTATTGATTATTCCCTGCATTGTATATGTGAGGAAGCTTTTGAAGGAGTGAGACAATGACAAGAGCACAAAAAAAGAAATACATCAGGATCGGACTTACTATGCTGGTTTTTGTCCTGACAATGATGCTGATTCTGCCCTTTCTCTGGATGATTTCTACTTCCTTCAAGGAAGCAGATGAAATTTTTAAGGAGGTGCCCAAATGGCTGCCCCGCAGGTTTAGCTTTGATAATTATTCTGAGATCTGGAACAGAGGCTATTTTAAGACTTACTTTGTAAATTCCCTGTTTGTTTCCTTTGCAACTATGGGTATATCTCTTGTGGTAGCAATGTTTGCCGGATATGGGATATCGCGGTTCCGATTCCACGGCAGGACCCTTTTCTCTGTGGTCCTTATTGTTGTGCAGATGTTTCCATCCATGCTTCTTCTTATTCCAATGTATATTATTATGAGCAAGCTTGGACTTTTGAACACGCATCTGTCCATGATCATTGCTTATACTACCTTTGCAATGCCATTTTGCGCGTGGATGATAAAAGGATATTTTGATACTATTCCGGTTTCTCTGGAAGATGCGGCCAGAATTGACGGGTGCGGCCGCCTGCGGATCCTGTTTGAAATCATAATGCCTCTTGCAGCTCCCGGAATCGTCACCGTAGCTATGTTTGCATTTATTCTTTCGTGGCAGGAATATATGTATGCACTCACCTTTGCAAGAACAGAGGAGATGCGCACCATCACTGTGGGGATTGCTCTTATGCAGGGGCAGCACGGAAGCGTAAACTGGGGACAGATTATGACGAGTTCTGGAAGAAGATGCACGCGCAGGTGAAGGCGGGGCCGGACGGGAAGCCGGAGTGGATATTCTATCTGCTGGAGAGTGACTGGCTGATCGCGGAACAGCTGGGAATAGTGCATCTGTATGACTGCCTGAAGGGAAAGGCCGTCAATAGTACCGGGGAAACTGGCAAAGTATATGTGACACATGAGATGGTTGATATGGAGGCTTTCGGCGAGGTCAAGCGTAAGATACTTGAGATGAAGGAGAGTCTGCAGTTTGATGAAAACGGCGGGCTGAAGGCATGATTACTGTACCTGCCTTCGGCTGGATAGGAGGAAAATTGGATTTTATTAAATGTATGGAGAATTCCAGGGCTGTCCTTATGGAAGGGGCTCTGGGGGAACGTCTTAAAAGAGAGTATGGATTTGTGATTGACGGCCCTGCCGCTATGGCAGGTCTGGTCCGCAGTGCGGCAGGCAGGGAGGCTCTTCAGGCACTGTGGAGAGAGTATCTGGCTGTAGCGGCCGGGTACGGCCTGCCGTTCCTGGCGATGACGCCCACACGGCGCGCCAACAGGGAAAGAATAAAGGCAGCAGGATTTGATGAGTCGGTTATTAAAGAAAATGTAGAAGCGCTCCGTGAGATTAAAGCAAATGCAGGAACGGAGATGTACATAGGCGGTCTGATGGGCTGCCGGGGGGACGCCTACACAGGGGAGGGCGCTCTTGGGACACAGGAAGCACGCAGCTTTCATGCGTGGCAGGCTGATCTTTTTAAAGAGGCGGGAGCAGACTTTTTATATGCAGGCATCATGCCGGTACTGGCAGAGGCAGAAGGTATGGCCATGGCAATGTCAGATACAGGTCTGCCCTATATCATAAGCTTTACCGTCAGGCAGGACGGCAGGCTGATAGACGGTACTGCCATTGACACTGCTATCAGAGAGATTGACAGCTGCACAGAGAATAATCCTGTTTGTTATATGACTAACTGTGTGCATCCGGATATTGTATACAAGGCTCTGTCACATGATTTCAACAGGACAGAAGCTGTGAGGAGGCGTTTCTGGGGAATACAGGCAAACACATCGCCTCTCCCCTATGAGGAACTGGATGGATGTTCAGATTTAAAGAGCTCTGCACCGGAGGCGCTGGCGGACAGTATGATGAGACTGAGAGATGACTTTGGTTTCAGGATCTTTGGCGGGTGCTGCGGAACAGATGCGTCTCATATGAGGGCTGCCGCAAAAGCCTTGCGGCCCGACTGGTGAACAGTAACCCGGAACCCGAATTAGTGGATAAAAGAGATTGAAATATTGTGCTCAGTATGTTATTATGGCAGCAGAATAATAAAGAGAGGTGTAAAGTGAGAATGGCTGGATTTATAAAATAATCTATTATGAAAACATGTAAATCATATGAACCATTGCGCGCCATTGGGGATTTGTTGTGTTGTCAAAGATGGATTATGTCCGGCCAGCCTCTCTTTTTTTGTGCCCATTTTTTGAAAAATATATAATCTGCGCAGCGCTCCGTTACGCTTAGGCATAAAATACCTGCCTGAATGTAACAGTCGCCAGCGGATGGCAAAAGTGCAAATGTGCAGGCGTATTATGCCGGGCCAGGTATTGTGTGCACTTTGCCCTGATCAGCACATTAAGAGGCCATACCCGGGACATTATGAGAATCGTTTGATAACAGGCGGTTCTCTTTTTTTAGACGCTTTAATATAAGCATGGCGTGCGGACAAAATGTGGACAGGAGTGAAATAATATGGCACAAATAAATGTTTCGGGGCTGACCTTCTGCTATGAGGGAAGCTATGACAATATTTTTGAAAACGCCTCATTCAGTGTGGATACAAACTGGAAGCTGGGGCTGATAGGAAGGAATGGCAAGGGGAAGACAACGTTTTTAAATCTGCTCCTGGGAAAGTATGAATATGAGGGCAGTATTTCAGCACCGTCTTTTTTTGATTACTTCCCATTTGAAATCAGGGAAAAGGATATGGACAGGGACACGATCGATGTGATAGAGACAGTATGCCCGGGTACTGAACTGTGGCGGATATGCACAGAGCTGGCTGGGTTAGAGACAGATGCAGGATTGCTGTATCGCCCGTACAGCAGCTTAAGCCATGGGGAGAGGACAAAGGTGATGCTGGCAGTCCTGTTTTCCAGAGAAAATTATTTCCTGCTCATTGACGAGCCTACAAACCATCTGGACATGCCTACAAGAGAGGCGGTGAGGGATTATCTGAACAAGAAGAAGGGATTTATCCTGGTCTCACATGACAGATGGCTGCTGGACGGATGTGTGGATCACGTGCTGGTGCTGGAGAGGAATCAGATACAGGTGGAGAAGGGCAACTTTACCTCCTGGTGGGAAAACAAGCAGAAGAGGGATGCATTTGAATTCTCAGAAAATGAAAAGTTAAAGGGAGAGGTCAGGAAGCTGGAGGAAGCGTCTAAAAGGACAGCAGCCTGGGCTGCCAGGGTTGAAAAGACAAAGATAGGGTTCAATCCCGTCAAAGAACCTGACCGCAGCAAGGATACGAGAGCCTATATAGGGGAGAAATCTAAGAGGATGCAGCAGAGGCGGAAGAATCTGGAGAGAAGGCAGCAGTCTGCCATAGAACAAAAGTCCCGGCTGCTTAAAAACCTGGAACAGCCGGGAGAACTAAAGCTGATCCCTCTCTCTCACTATAAAGAGATATATGTAAAGGCGGAGGATGCCAGCTTCTGTTATGGCGGAAGGGAGGTACTTGGCCGGTTTAATATGGAGCTGAGACGGGGGAGCAGGACTATTCTGCAGGGCAGGAACGGCTGCGGCAAAACAAGTGTCATTAAGGCGATCCTGACAGCGGAGGGAGCGGAGATCCTGAATCCCCTGCCGAATGAGATAAAGGAGGGCATCCCTGAGATACGCGGCAGGCTGGAAGTGGCGAGAGGGCTGAAGATATCATGGATCAGCCAGGATACCTCATTTTTAAAGGGCAGCCTGGATGATTATATAGAAAAGTCAGGAGTCGGCGCAAGTATGTTTAAAGCAGTTCTGCGTCAGCTGGATTTTGAGCGGGTACAGTTCGAAAAACCAATGGAAAAGTTTTCAGAAGGTCAGAAGAAGAAGGTTCTGATAGCAGGAAGCCTCCTGCAGCAGGCCCATCTGTATATCTGGGATGAGCCGCTGAATTATATTGACATTTTTTCCAGAATGCAGATAGAGGAGCTGATCATGAAATACAACCCTACAATGCTCATTGTGGAGCATGACAGATTCTTCGGAGAGAGATGCGCCCACCAGAAGATACTTCTGTAGGGCACAAATTATCCACGCAGTCAGCGGCCGGACTTGAAAATAATCTTTCTTATGCTTTCAACAGACAGATTAAATTCATCGGCCAGCTCCTGCATGGAGCAGCCGTTTTCTCTATATTTTTCCAGGATCTTTGAATTGCGCTCTATATAGTAGCTTCTGGAGCCGGAATTTTCTCCCCACTTCTTCCGTTCATTTTCTTTGGGAATATAGAGTGTCTCTCCCTGAGTGTACTTCTGTATCTCACGCAGGAGCTCATCCGGCAGTATTTCAGAAGCATTCAGATATCTCATCAGTTTTGACCGTCCTTTCTGCAGGTTTTACTCACCGCTGCTCAAAAACTCTTTAAGGGAAGCATATTCCCGGATTTTGGCATTATGGCTGAGCAGCGTATTGTGAAGGTATTCCTGTATTTTGTGGCCGCGCTGGTTCAAGGCCGTCAGATTATCAGGATCATAGGCATCTAAAATATCCATCTGATCCAGGCCGTATGCTTTTTGGGCAAAGTCCAGCTCCGCCTGCAGGCTGTACCCCCATTGCAGCGTCCTGGCTGCATCTCCTCTGCCGGTATAGCTATACAGGCGGCGGAACCAGTAGGTGCCTTCTTCATACCAGGCAGCCATATCACTGTAATCACAGGTACTGTCCTGTGAGCGGCAGCCTCCGTCCATCTGACTGCAAAGGCCTGTGAGAAATACACGTACTTTTTTAATCATCTCATGAGCGAGTTCACAGCAGTCTTCTATGGTCATGGCATGGATGATCCTGCGGTAGGCGTCAGTATATCCTTCAGGCACAAGAGGCAGTGTATCCAGCACCAGATCCTGCATTTCAGGCCCCTTTTTAAAATACGTGCCATTTATATGCGCCAGTGCTACAGACAGCTGATCTGCGATATAGCAGAGGCCCTTCCTCACATGGCTTAAGTTATCTTCGAAGGCCATGACTTTGTAGGTATCCATGGCTTCAGCGAGCCTGTTAAGTGCTGTTTTCATGGAGTATGAACGATCCTGCAGCCTTTCTCTGGCCAGCTGCTGCAGGTCAGTAAATCTTTTGCAAACTTCTGTATTCCTTGACCAGAGGATGGTGCCGTCAAGCAGGACTGAGGTTAAGCTTTCTTCCAGTGATGCAATATGTTCGAGCCGCTCCCAGGGCATTCCCCAGAAATCATAGCCTATATTTTCTATAACAAAGGTTTTGGCAATGCTCATGCCTTTTTCACTGTTGGGCAGAAAATAGGAAAAGCGGATCTCATTGCCGTCTTCAGGGACATTCCACTGTGGATGGCCCATCAGCAAGTCAACGTCATCAGGCGCCTCTGATTCAATCCTGCGTATAGCCCACTCGTTCATTTCCTCTACATAATATGCCATTTTGACATCTCCTTTCACACATTAGCAGTATTAATTGATCATAAGCCTATTATACTGGATTTAGGAAGATATCCAATACCAAACATTTTTATATTTATTTATTACCCAAAAGGAATAAAAGGTTTTATGACTGAATTCCAGAGTACTGGAGCGTGTATTGGTTTACAACCTTGTTATTTAGATATAATTATGCGCTTTATTCAGGTGGATTTAAGCTACATTATATAAGATAACTTTTGTAGGAGTATAAAAAGCGCTTGCGGGCAGCTGGGTTTAGAACAGCAGTGTCCGCAGATATTTGTGAAGGAGGTCTGTGAATGAATTATCTGGTGATTCCGGCTTATGAGCCGGATGAACATCTTGTGCAGCTGCTGACCGATATGTCAGGCACCCGGACTTTTACCATCTTGGTGGTAAATGACGGAAGCCCTGAAAAATACGATGAGATATTTGAATCTGTAAAAAAATACGGAACTGTTTTAACGCATAAAAAGAATATGGGGAAGGGGGCGGCCCTGAAGACAGCATTTACTTATATTGAACAGATAAATAAAGGCAGATGGGGGATTGTGGTCACAGCAGATGCAGACGGACAGCATCTGCGGGAGGATATTATGGCTGTGTATAATGCCGCTGCCTCACATCCGGGCGAGCTGGTGATTGGAAGCAGGAGGCTGAAAGGCAGGGTGCCTTTAAAGAGCAGACTGGGAAATACAATAACGAGATATATCTTCCGTCTGTCTACTGGTAAAAAAGTGTACGATACACAGAGCGGGCTGAGAGGATTTCCTGTGGACTTTCTGCAGTTCATGTGCAGTGTGGAAGGGCAGCGTTATGACTATGAGATGAACATGCTTCTGGAAGGAACAGAATGTTTTTCTGTCAGAGAAATACCAATTAAAACTGTTTATTTGAATAAAAATGCGGCGTCCCATTTCAGGCCCCTCAGGGATGCGGTGCTGATTTACAAGAATTTATTGAAATTTGCGGCTGCTTCTTTTATAGGCTTTCTTTTAGATTATGGCATTTACGCTGCACTTATCTCACTGCTTGTACAGCTTCCGGCGGAAACACGTCTTATAATTTCCAATGTAATTGCCAGGATATGCAGTGCCTCAGCCAATTATGCCATTAACAGAAATTATGTATTCAGGGACAGCGGAAACGTGCTGAAAACAGGGGCGGAGTATTTTGCATTATCAGGTTTTATCCTGCTGGCAGGTACGTGGGTCCTGGCAGGCATTGGAGGTTCAGGTCTTGTTGATCCTTATATAGCTAAGGTTCTGGTGGACGGTTCTATGTTCCTTCTAAGCTGGTCTGTACAGCAGAGGTTTATTTTTAAGAGGAAAGGGCAGGCAAAGCTATGAAGGATTTCTTAAAAAGGCCGGGGGTATTTGCAGTCCTTTTTGCTGTAGTTCTGATTTTTGCTGACGCTTTTGTAATTCTGGATACTTTTGTCATACCGCACAGCCTTGGAACAGTGGAGGATGATGAGATGCCGCTGATTACTGGTGAAGCTGTCATTACGCAGGATTCGTATAGTGATGATAATATACAGATATCCATCAAAACCATCCGTGAGTATGATACGGCAATATATATTGCAGACGTACAGCTAAGTTCTGCCAAATATCTGCAGACAGCCCTGGCGGATGATACCTTTGGCACAAATATTACACAGAAGACATCAGAGACAGCTGAAGAAAACGGCGCAGTGCTTGCAGTAAACGGCGATTATTACGGTGCCAATTCCAGGGGCTATGTCATAAAGAACGGTGTATTATACAGAGACACGGTGCGCAGGGACAGCAGCTACGGAGATATGGTCCTGTACGGGGACGGCCTGGCAGGAGTAATCTATGAAGAAGAAGTGAGCGCCCAGGAACTGGCAGATGGGGGCGTCAGCCAGCTGTTTGCTTTTGGGCCTGTATTGGTGGAGGACGGGGAAGTGAAAGTCTCTGAAGAGAATGAGGTGGGAAAGGCTATGGCCAGCAACCCGCGGACTGCCATAGGTTATATTGGACCTCTCCACTATATTTTTCTGGTGTCTGACGGGAGGACCGGGGAAAGTGAGGGTCTGTCTTTGTTTGAACTGGCGGGAGTCATGCGGGAATACGGATGCACATTTGCATATAATCTGGATGGAGGAGGCTCCTCAACCATGTACTTTAACGGGAGCGTAATCAACAATCCCACCACAAACGGCAGAAAAATCTCAGAGAGGGCGGTGAGTGATATTGTATACATCGGATATTGAATCCAGTAAGAGAAGATATGCCAGGACATCTCTTTGTTACCTGGCGGTATCTGTACTGTGCATTGTTTTCAGTCTGGTTTATGAAAAATTCAGCTATGGAGAGTACTCAGTATTTATGAGAAATATGTTCCTTTTTCCCCTTCTGGGAGGTATGCTGCCGGCTATTATCCTGCAGCTGACAGGAAAGACAGCGTCTGTGAAAAGAGTGTCATTTAACATGTGGAATGCAGGCATTGCGGTATTTGTGTCAGGCTGCCTTATCAAGGGCGTCATAAATATATCGGGCAGATTTACAGAATACGATAAGTGGTACTGGATAGCAGGGGGAGGTATGCTGGTCCTGGCTGCTGCAGTGGGATTGGCAGGGCGCCATGCCGCCTGTCAGGGCAGAGACAGGCGGCTGTAGGCGCAAAATTTGTTACAGGAACACTGGGGGGTATCAGACTGTACTTTAGGGGTATCAGACCGTACTCTAAATGGAATATTCATAGAGGAAAAATGTCATTTTGCACTTCTGATCCGCGATCTGGAAAGAATGCTCTTTCTGACAGCCGCGCGTCATCCCCTGGTGTTCATAAAACTGATAGTTGCAGCTTGTATCTGTAAATAGAAAGAACTGCTGTATATGTTCAGACCGCATGTAAGACAGCAGTGAATGGAATAATTTTTTGCCGATTCCTTTCCCACGGTATTGAGAGTTTATTGCAAAGAATGCCACTTCCCCCTGATAATTTTTCCGGCAGCTCTTTAATAATTCTTCATCAATGCTGCTTACACAGCCAAATATTTTAGAGACTGACCGTCCCTCTTTTGTGATGTAGAGTGATGCGATGGAGATGAGCAGTTTTATGTCAAGTATGGGTGAACGTTTATACTTACCTATATGTTTACCCATAATAATCCCAACCGGCTGTCCGTTAACGGCGGCTACCCGTGTAAAGGTCTGATTTGCCAGACAGCTGTTCAGGTAGACATGTGCCAGCCTGGCAGCTGTTTTTGGGCTGCTGAATTTATCATAGTTCCATGTCTTTCGTATTATGTCCTCCAGTGCCTGATGGTCTTTTTTGTCATAACTCCTGAGAATAATCTTGTCTTCCATATGTATGTTCCTTTCTGTGTTTTGTTTTTTGGTGTATAATCTACGTAATAGTTCAGGAAACTGAACTGCTGCTGTTTAATATCATAAAGCATACAGTAACTGTACGGTCAAGGGGGAATTTCAGGTGGAAAATGGGAAGTATAAACTTCTGACAATCGGACAATTTGCGGCTCTGCACGAGATCAATAAAAAGACTTTAATGTGGTATGATGAGACCGGGCTGTTCAGGCCCGCTGTTGTTAAGGAGAATGGATACAGGTATTATACGTATTACCAAAGCTCAACACTGGAAACAATCCTGATGCTGAGGGAGCTTGGGGTATCTGTGAGCGAGATAAAGGAATTTATGGAAAAGCGTTCAGCGGAGAAACTGGAGAATCTGCTTGGAGAAAAGATGGCGGAGCTGGACAGGAATATCCTGCATCTGAAGGAGATCAGAAAAGTACTTGTCAGGCAGAGGAAAGACCTGACTGACCTGATAAATATTGACTTGTCAGAAATAAAAATCATTAATAAAGAAGAACAGTACCTTGCAATAGTTGATACCACAAAGGATATGCCCATCGAGGAAGAGATTGAGCTGCAGATTGCGGAAATAAAGAAATACCGGCTGCGAAGGATGTATGACACATCATATGGCTCAATGATATCCGTGGAGAGCCTTGCAAGAGGAGAGTTTGACAATTATTCTGCACTTTTCATGAAGCTGGCGGACCCGTCAAAAAAGAAAGGGCTGCATATCCAGCCACAGGGAAGTTATATGAGGGCATACTGCAGGGGGAGCTGGGACAGGCTTCCGGCCAGATATAAAGAACTGCTGGAATATGCCCGGGAACAGGGACTGGAGCTGCACGGATATTCCTATGAGACGGGAATCAATGAGACAGTCATAGACTCTATGGATGATTACATAACCCAGATAGAGATTCCTGTAGCCTCCCTTATGAGGTGAATACATTTTAAGATTGAATGTATTTTGAGATAAGGTAATGTTTTTTTAAGAACAGAAATGGCAGATTTGAATAAACGGTGCGTATCAGAAAGAGACAGGGAATATGCTGTAATTTGCGGCATGCTCCCTGTCTTTTATGGTATTTATAATTTAGCTATTGACAAAGTGGTTCACTGTATATATACTGTACTTATCAAAAAAGTACAGTATATATACGCTAAGTACAGAAGTGCAGGTGATGAAGTGGAGATAATAATCAGCAACAGTTCGAACAAAGCTATTTATGAACAGATCACATCACAGATTAAAGGAAAAGTAATGAAAGGAGAACTAAAGACAGGAGATCCGCTGCCTGGTATCAGGAGCCTGGCGAAGTCCCTTCATATCAGTGTAATCACAGTCCAGCATGCCTACGAAGAGCTGCAGAAGGATGGATTTATAGAAACGATAGCGGGAAAAGGGACTTATATATCTTTGAAAAACAAAGATTTTCTGAAAGAGGAACAGCTGAGGCAGGCGGAGGATAAGCTTCAGGAAGTGGTGGATATTGCAAAAACAAATGGGATAGGGCTGGACACATTGATAAAGAGCCTTACGCTTTTTTATGAGGAGGAATAGGATGGAGCCGATACTGCAAATCAAAGATCTTACGAAAAAGTACAAAAATTTTACGCTGGATCATGTATCTATGGAAATCCCCCAGGGAATGATATACGGACTGGTGGGAGAAAACGGGGCAGGAAAAACTACGACAATTTCTGCAATTTTAAATATGGTTGAAAAAAATGAAGGCACGATCACTGTATTCGGCAGAGATTATGAACAGGCGGAGAGGGAAATCAAGCAGGATATTGGCGTGGTTATTGACGGACTGGGTCCATACTCCGGGTACTATGTGAAGGATATACATCCAATTATGAAAAAAATCTATGAGAACTGGGACAGAGATCTGTTTTTCGGGTACCTGGACAGCTTCAAGCTTCCGCTGGACAAGAAGATTAAAGATTTATCGAAAGGTATGTCTGTAAAACTGAACTTTGCCATTGCCCTGTCACATCATCCAAGGCTTCTTATACTGGACGAAGCAACAAGCGGTCTGGATCCAGTCATGAGAGATGAGATACTCAGCCTTCTGCAGGAATTTGTATTAGATGGGACCAACAGTGTCCTGCTGTCCACACATATTACAAGTGACCTGGATAAAATAGCAGATTATGTGATGCTTCTGCATGAAGGCAAGGTCATGTTTGTAAAAACAAAAGAAGAACTGGATGTGGATTTCGGTATTCTCCATTGTGGGAAGGATATGTTTAATGCATTGTCAGATGAGGATATTGTATACTATATCAAAGAAGAATTTGAATACAGAGTACTGATCCAGAATAAAAGGGAGCTTAGGGCCAGTATCAGGGATCTGGCTATTGACAGGGCTTCTATTGAAGATATCATGCTGTTTTATATAAGGGGGAAAAAGAGATGACAGGACTTGTTAGAAAAGATTTGCTGGCATATTACAGGAGGTCTACGGTTGCACCTTTTATTATAGAAATAGTGATCGGACTGGGCCTTGTACTATTTTTGAAAAACATATACAGCCTTGTGACAGTTGCAGTTCTGTCCATGCCTATGAACATGTCAGGCTCGCCTACAACATTAAAAGAGATTGAAGCAAACAGTATGGGGGAAAGGTATGCCCTTACACTTCCGTATTCATGGAAAGACTTTGTAAAAGGCAGATTTCTGACGGCTTTTGCAGATGGTCTTGGTTCAGCGGCCACAGGACTTATACTGATTCTGATCCATTACCTTACTGTTGGAACCTTTTCCCTTCCGGTCTATCTGCAGTTCTGGGCAGGCGGTTTCCTGCTTGGATGTGTTTATTTATCTATAAACACCGCGGCAAGTTTTTTTGTGGGGGCAACAGTCACGGCAGTTATATATATAGTTACGGCAGTGTTTACGATAGCAGGCTTTCTGGCATACATACTATTGGACATAAAACTGGATACGCTGGTGACGGCAGAACCTGTATTTTTGTGGATGGCAGGAATCATAACGGCGGCAGGTATTTCTCTGCTGTGTGTGGCTGTGGCATTTACGGCTGTGAAGAGAAGCAGGAGGCGCTGAGTCAGGATGAGGAGATTAATTCTAAAAAAGGGTAATGAAAAACTGCAGGAGATATGTTATGATAAAAAACAGTGACAATTATCGCATTTTATGGGAGAGTCCCATGTATTTATAATAAAAGGAGGCATGTTTTATGAACAGGTATGTTATGGCTGCATAGCACTGGCTATTGCAACTGAGGCTGCGCACTTCGGCGCAAAGATGCACTGGAATATAATATTGCGCGGGCGGTAATTTACGCCGCAATCGAATTTGCCATAGCCATTGCTTTCCGGAAGCAAAAATATATCAGGAGGGCAATATGGGCTATAGGAGGGCAGAGCAGATTCTGCCGGCACACATCATAGAATTAATACAAAGTTATGTAGACGGAGAATGTATCTATATCCCCAGGAAAGAGAATGAAAGACGGAGTTGGGGAGAGAGGACAGATGCACGCAGAGAGATGCAGGAGAGGAACCAGAAGATCTATCTGGATCATATAAAGGGCGCTAAAGTTAAAGAACTGGCGTCGGCATATTTCCTGTCAGAGAAAAGTATCCAGCGGATTCTCCGGGAGAAAAAAATAGAAAAATGACACAAGGGTGCAAAGATTCCAACGCCGGAGGCGGATTAAAAGGATCTTTGCACCCTTGTGTCATTTTTGCATGTATATGCACGTCCGCATGTTTCTGCCGCCTGCTTCCATTTTTCAGGAGGCAGAGACAGGGATTATTTTTTTGTCTAAAAATGTTTGAGGTGGTATCAGGATTCTGAGGACATTATACTGTATGTCATATAACGGCAGGCAGCCGCCTGGAAATGGGAGAGCAGCAATACTTATAGAAAAAACAGGGGGGATATTTTGTTATACAGGATAAATAACGGCATAATCAGATATGCCGCTGATACAATCATAGAAAACATTAATATTGAAATTAAAGATAATGAAAAAATAGCTGTTATTGGCAGGAATGGTTCTGGTAAAACATCTCTGCTCAGATTAATAGCTGAAGAAATTGAGCTGAGTAAAAGGGACAGTGATGAACATATTTATATAGAACAGCATGGCAAGATCCGTATTGGTTATTTAAGCCAGATACCTGAGGAGGACCTGGACATTACATTAGAGGAAGAAATTAATAAGGTATATGAACCTGTTCTGCAAATGATGGACAGGATGGAAGAATTATTAGATTTAATGGTTATAGATCATTCGGATAAAATAATTTCAGAATATGCAGATATCCAGGAAAGGTTCTTCGGGCTGGGCGGTTATGATTATGCAAAAGATATGGATATAGTCCTGGGAAAGCTTGGTTTTGGGAAAAGTGATTATAAAAAGTACCTCAATGAATTTTCCGGAGGGGAGCTGACAAAGATATCCCTGACAAAGGTTATGCTGGAACACCCGGATATCATGCTGCTGGATGAACCTACAAACCATCTGGATGTGAATATGATCGAATGGCTGGAAAACTTTATTAATCATTATGAGAAAGCTGTGGTTATCGTATCGCATGACAGGATGTTTCTGGACAGGACAGTGAAGAAGATATATGAGATAGAGCATAAGACTGTAACAAAATATTCAGGGAATTATACAGATTATGTGAGCCAGAAGCTTATAGAAAGAAATCTCCAGGCTAAAAAATATGAGGAACAGCAGAGAGAGATCGCACGATTAAAGGAAACAGCAGAACGTTTCAAAAATATACCCACGAAATCAGCCATGGCAAGAGCAAAGCTTAAATATATTGAAAGGATGGAGAAGGTAGAAAAACCTAAAATGCCTGATTTAAGGACCTTTCATATGTCTCTGGAACCGGCAGTAAAACCTGCCCGGGAAATATTTAGAAGCAGCAGGCTGCGTATCGGATATGATAATCCCATGTATGAATTAACTGTCCTGATCAAAAGAGGAGAAAAGGTGGGGATCATAGGAGGGAACGGTACTGGAAAAACCACATTACTGAAGACTATTACAGGTGAGATGGAGCCTCTTAGCGGAAGCTTTACATGGGGAGAGAATGTACAGATCGGGTATTTTGCACAGCAGACAGTGAATCAGGCGTCTGACAAAACAGTGTTAGATGAATTCTGGGATGAGTTCCCTCTGTTAGGGCAGAATGAAGTCAGAAAGTATCTGGGGGCATTTATGTTTACACAGGAGAGTGTCTATAAAAAGACCGGAGATTTATCCGGGGGCGAACGTGCCCGTCTGGAGCTGGCAAAAATATTTAAAAAGGGCCCCAATGTATTGATTCTGGATGAACCGACTAATCACATGGATCTTCAGGGAAAAGAGGCACTGGAAAATATCATAATACAGTATACGGGGACTGTGCTGTTTGTGTCCCATGACAGGTATTTTGTGCAGAAGGCAGCCGACAGACTGCTGGTAGTTAATGAAAATGGAATAGACGATTATCCCGGGACTTACAGCAGCTATATAAAAGATAAAAATAAAGCATGAGGAGGAAATTTAATTATGGGTGACCCCTATCACGCTGCATAGCAAAGGCTATTGCAGGAATTAGAGAAAGTCCCCGCAGCTTGCGGGAATAAACAGGCAGTGGCCTTTGCAGATCCTGATTAAATAAAAAAGGAGATGCAGAAAATATGGGCTGCTACGATAAAAAAATATGTAACTGTGAATGGAATGAACATTTACAAAAATTTGATAATTATCCGAACCATGCGGATTATGTAATACATCCCCAAAGTTCATACAGAATAATAAGGAACTGCCCGGGATGCGGCTGTAAAACATCGTATGTCAACACAGGAAACTTCAGGGTGAACGCCAACGGGAACAGGGTAGATATCTGGCTGATCTATCAATGCGAAAAGTGCAGACACACCTACAACGTTACGTTATATGAGCGTGTCAGTCCGTCCTCTGTGGGGGAAGATTTCCGGCTCTTTCAGGAGAACAGCCGGGAACTGGCTCTGCGCTGGGGGTGTGACAAGGGGCTGTTCCAGAGAAACAGGGCAGAGATAGACCTGGAGAATATAGAGTATACTATAGTTCATGTCAGGCAGGTAGGCAGGCTGGAGGGAAATATCAGTATCTGTATACGGAATCCATTTGAATTAAAGATAAGGACTGAAAAGGTTCTGGCAGAAATACTGGAAGTCAGCAGGAGCCGTCTGAAGAGTATGATAAAAGAAGGCAGGGTAGAGATACAGGGCAGATATATTGGGAGGGAAAGTAAAATAGAAGTGAGGCAGGATGCGCCCCAGGGGCCGCTATATTAGTATACGACCAGCAAACTGAATACTGGCAATTGTGAATCAGATACACTGCTGTTATAATGAAAGAAGATGAGAAAGAGACAGTTAAGTCTAAGTCAGATGAGGAGGAAATCATAAAAACTATGGATATAGTAAGATATGGAATCGCAGGAATGGGCTCAATAGGAATGATGCATGCAGATAAACTGTTGTCAGGGAGCATACCGGGCGGAATTCTCTGTGCAGTATGTACAGGGCATACAGAAAAGCTGCAGTCTTTTAAAGAGAAATACCCGGATGTCAGGATATGCGGCAGTTACCGGGAAATGCTTTCATATGTGGATGCTGTGCTGATAGCGACACCCCATCCGCTGCATCCTCAAATGGCAATAGAGGCATTTGGTGCAGGGAAGCATGTACTGATTGAAAAACCGGCGGGAGCGGATACAAAGCATGTGCGCCTTATGAATAAGGCAGCTGCAGACTCAGGAAAGGTATTCGCGATCATGTACAATATGCGTATGAATCCTTTGTATAAAAAAGTGAGGGAGCTGGTCAGGTCCGGTGAACTGGGGGCCCTAAAAAGGATAACCTGGCTTGTTACAGACTGGTACAGAAGCCAGGCCTATTATGACACGGGAACATGGCGGGCTACCTGGGAAGGAGAAGGCGGCGGGGTTCTTATGAATCAGGCTGTCCACAATCTGGATCTTTTGCAGTGGATAACCGGGATGCCAGATTCAGTGCAGGCTTTTATGCAATATGGGGCCGGTCACAATATACAGGTAGAAGATGATGTGACAGCATATTTGCAATTTCCGGGCGGGGCAACAGGCCTGTTCGTGACGGCGACACACGAAGTCCCCGGCACAAACCGCCTGGAGATAGCGGGGGACAGAGGAAAACTTGTTGCAGAGAATAATGAGATCATTTTTTATCGAAACAGAATCAGTGAGAGGGAATTTAATATTATAAATACAGACCCCTTTGCAAAGCCAGAAAACTGGCGCTGCCACGTACCGGTAAAAGAAGGCGGAGACGGCCATGCAGGCATACTGCGGGAATTTACAGATGCTATCTTGTATGGAAAAAGGCTGACAGCCCCGGGGGAAGATGGAATCCTGGGACTGACGCTTGCCAATGCCATGTACTTGTCAGCGGCTCAGGGGAAACAGGTAGATCTGAAAACGTGGGATGATGATGAATACTATGAACTTCTGCGGGGGAGGATTGAAAAAGAGAAGTATTTAAAATAACTGAGAAGGAAGCGGAAATACCTCAATTGTAAATCGAAATGCAACCCTTTCGATTTCTAAATTAACCAATAGTTACAATGAAGCGGAAATATTGGTTTAACAGTAACAAATTGAGTCAACTATATTTAACTTATGCAAAATATAGTTGACATTTTTGCTGCAATTGATATAATATATAATATGAGTAACGGAGGATCAGTAACGGAGTAAGAGAAGAATACAGAGAAAGCTTAACTGATAAGTTCCGCTAATAGAGCAGCGGATATGCCAGGACGGCCGGGGACAATATAGAGCAAACCGGATACCGCCTTGCAGCAAGTAAACTGGAGTATATTTACACAGATACGCTCTGGAACGGACAGGAATATGAAGAATTTAAAAATAAAGATAGCCCGGATGGAGATGGGGATATCTCAGATCCAGCTGGCAGAAATGGCAGGTGTCACGCGGCAGACAATAGGCATGATAGAGGCCGGTGATTTCAACCCATCCTTGAGGCTATGCATTGATATCTGCAGGAGTCTCAATAAGACTTTAGATGAGCTATTCTGGGAGGAGGATTTGAAATGAGAAATGGAGAGTTAGATGAAAGACAGAAGCAGAAGAGAGTGGAGGCCGGGAACAGGTCTTTTTGGATCGTAATAAGCCTGTGTCTTGCCATGAACTTTATTACTCTGTTTTGGGATGTGAGTGATAAATATATGTCTTTGGGGTACAGTCTGATAGTCCTGGCAGGAATCCTGTCTTATTCCGCCGGAAATATCAGAGAAGGGATCTGGGATTCCAAGCTTCCGGCAGGACCGCTGGGCAGTCTTCTCTTTAGCTTCTGTTTCTCAGGCATAATCACTATCTTTTACTGGGGAATGCTCATAGCTGCAAGAAACCCGGGAGATGATTTGCCGGTTAATAAAATGGCTGGTATATGTTTTTCTGTGGTATTTGTGATCACCTTTGCTATTTATTTTGTAATGGGATGGCTGACAGACAAAGCAAGAAAAAGAAATGAAGAAAAATACGCAGATGAATAAAAAACCGTAACTGTTCTATATCTTCACAGTCACATAAAATCTAAATACTGGTTTTCCGTATTGGGGCAATGCATTATTAGCGAGCTGCTGTGGAAGACTGGTATTTTTTATTTAATACTAAGCTTCGTTCTCCATAAAATACAGTCCTCCGGCATAAAATCCGGAATGTTATGTGGCCTGGGAAAGTTGAGAAAAATTTTCATAAATAATTTTTTTTTAAATTTACTGTTGACTTTTTTTCCGCTTGTGTGTTAATATTCGCATGCGGTGCGCAAGAGATGCCATGTATAAGAAGCAGGCATGAGGCGCATTTTATTTTGAATTATAGTTAGTTAAAACTAACCAATATTTGGCATTCTCTGAAATTTATCATTATGTGGTTACCACGGATCTGGATTGAGAGTACGAGATTGAGATGTGTATTCAGGAGAAATAGGGCAGATGAGGCAAGCCATATACTGCAATATGCCAAATACTGCAATCTGTCAAATGCTGCAGTTCTGGTAAAGCCGGGACAGTGATAAAAGCTGAGATAAACTGTATGTATGGGTTAGATATAACTAACAGAAATGGAGGTATGCTGTATTAAAAAGTGGAGGTTAACAATCATTTTGTCTGTCAGCCTTATTTTACTATCGGTATTTTCGCTGTTCCAGGGGGTACTTGAAATGACGGTAACAGGGCTGGTCAGCGGGGATTTTGAACAGATCGAGATTCTGATGATCTCGCGGCTTCCCAGACTTCTGGCTATAGTATGTACAGGAATAGGGATGAGTGTGGCGGGGCTTATCATGCAGCAATTGTGCATGAACAAATTCGTTTCGCCCACAACAGGGGCTACCATATCGTCTGCTCAGCTGGGGATATTGCTGGCACTGCTGTTCCTGCCTTCATCTACATTGTGGGGAAGAGCCATATTTGCTTTTATAGCAGCAGTCTTCGGAACATGGACATTTGTATGGTTCATACAGAAAGTTCAGTTCAAAGATATTATTATGGTTCCTTTGGTGGGGATCATGTTTGGAAATGTCATTGGAGGGATCACCAGTTATCTGGCTTACAGGTATGAGATGACCCAGGCACTGTCATCCTGGCTTGTTGGACATTTCTCGCTGGTAATAAGAGGAAGGTATGAGCTTGTCTATCTTGTACTGCCCCTGGTAATCATTGCATTTATCTTTGCCAATCATTTCAATATTGTTGGGATGGGAAAAGATTTTTCTAAAAACCTGGGTGTCCGCTACAATCTTGTCCTTTTTATGGGACTGACGATTGCTGCCCTGATTACGGCCAGCGTAGTTGTGGTGGTAGGAAGCATTTCCTACATAGGTCTGATCGTACCGAATATAGTGGCGATGTTCAAGGGGGACAAGATCAGAGGAACTCTGACAGATACTGCATTGTTTGGAGCTATATTTGTCCTTGTCTGTGACATGATCGGGCGTGTGATCATTATGCCGTATGAGCTTCCAATCGAACTGATAGCAGGTGTGCTTGGCAGTCTGATATTTATCGGCCTGCTTATCTGCAGGCTGAATAATGGAAGAAGGGGGATACGCTTCAGGCATTCTGCAAACGGCTGTACAGCCCCACCGGCAGATGGAGGTGCAGAATCATGAACTATGCGGGGAAAAAAGTAAATACTAAAAAAATGATCATACTTGCCATACTGGTTCTGGCGGCGGCAATCGCTTATATCTTTGTTTCTGTTAATTTTAAATATTTTGGCTATACAATGAAAATCAGGATACCAAAGCTTGCTGTGATGCTTATCACCGCTTTTTGTATAGGAAGTGCTTCTATTGTATTTCAGTCGATTATTAATAATACAATAGTAACTCCCTGTCTTCTGGGAATGAATTCATTATACGCGCTGATCCATACTGCTGTCGTCTTCTTTTTTGGTTCCGCCAGCCTGCTGGCCAGAAATAAAAATTTATCTTTTGTAGTGGATCTGGTGCTTATGGGAATCATTGCCACGGTAATATACAGTTATCTGTTTAAAAAGACAAAACATAATGTACTATATGTTCTTCTGGCAGGCACAGTTATGTCAACGTTTTTTTCAAGTATGCAGAGCAGCCTGACAAGAATTATGGACCCTAATGAATATGATTCTCTTCTGGCTTCCCTGGTAGCCAGCTTCAGCAATATAAATTCAGACATTATTGTTTTGTCGCTTGTGATGATCGCTCTTGTAATCCTTATCCTGAGAAAAGAACTGGTACTGCTGGATGTCATTACATTGGGAAAAGAGCAGGCTATTAATCTGGGGGTAGACTATGACAGGACAATTAGGCGTCTTCTGCTTGGAGTGACACTGTTTATCGCCATAGCTACTGCCATGGTAGGCCCAATTTCTTTTCTTGGACTGATCATAGCTAACTTATCACGGCAGCTGTTCAAGACATACAGGCACACATACCTGATTGCCGGCTCGGCTTTGATCGGTATGGCAGTTCTTGTGGGGGGACAGATCGCAGTGGAACAGATTTTTGCATACAGTGTACCCATCAGTGTATTTATCACAGTTGGAGGAGGACTCTATTTTCTATATCTGCTGCTAAGGAACAGGAGGGCGTAAAATGCTTATAGAAGGACTTACTAAGAAATATGACGATAAGACAGTAGTTGATTCTGTCACCTTTGAAATTCCGAAAGGGAAGGTGCTTTCACTGATCGGCCCAAATGGCGCCGGAAAATCTACTGTAATGGGGATTATTTCACGTCTGGTGGCCAGGGATGCAGGACTGGTGAGCTTTGACGGCAAGGATATTTCGAAATGGAAGAGCAGGGAGCTGGCAAAACGGCTGGCGATATTGACACAGTCGAACAATATACAGATGAAACTGACGGTCAGGGAACTGGTTGCCTTCGGAAGATTTCCATACAGTGGGAATCGTACTACGAAGGAGGATGAAGAAATCATAGATAAAGCCATTGCTTATATGGAGCTGGAGGAATTTCAGGACAGGTTTATTGATGAATTGTCAGGAGGACAGCGTCAGAGAGCCTATATTGCTATGGTCATTGCACAGGATACAGAATACATTCTGCTGGATGAGCCTACTAATAATTTGGATATTTACCACGCAACTAATATGATGAAAATAGTACGCCGCCTTTGTGATGAACTGGGAAAGACAGTGATACTTGTACTTCATGAGATTAACTATGCAGCTTTTTATTCAGATTATATCTGTGCTTTTGTGGATGGAAAAATTGCCAAATTCGGTACAGTTGAGGAGGTGATGACAAAGGAGAATCTATCACAGATTTACCGGGTAGATTTTGAAATTCAGGAAATAGAGGGGAAACCTCTCTCAATTTATTATTAACCATTGACACTGTCAAGAATCCAGGGCGTTCTTGAATCAATAAGCAGCCCGCACAGGGCTGATTTCGAATGCTTTCGGGATTTCGGGGACACGAAGTGCGGAGAAAACCGCAGGGATCACAATTATTTTGTACAATTAATATAAGGAGACAATAATTAATGAAAAAGATACTTACATTAACACTTGCAGCTATGATGACTATTTCACTTGCAGCCTGCACAAGCCAGAAAGAGGAAAAAGGAACTGAAGCAGTTACGGAAAATAAGGTAGTTACTGAAAAAGAAAGTGAGACAGCAGCGCAGGAATCAGAAGTACAGGAATCAGAAGCGCAGACTGAACAGGAAACTTTTGGTGCAGGAATTACAGAGGCGGATACTGTAGAAAGTGAGAAGGATACAGAGACAAATACCGGGGCAGACACTGAAACTAATACAAATGAAGCAACAGAGGCATCCACAGAGGCGGACGGAGCTAAAGTGCAGGACACAATTACAGTCACATCCCTCAATGGAGATGGGGAAAAGACAGAGGTGGAGGTTCCATATGACCCGCAGAGAGTTGCGATTCTCGATATGGCGGTTCTGGATATGCTGGACAACTGGGAGTTGGGAGACCGCGTGGTGGGCATGCCTAAGTCTTCACAGATAGATTATCTTATGGAGTATAATGAAAACAAAGAAATAACAAATCTGGGAACATTGAAAGAAGTTGATATGGAAGCTCTTATGAGCAGCGAACCGGATATTATCTTTATTGGAGGACGACTGAGTGCACAGTATGAAGCATTATCAGAAATTGCCCCTGTCATATACACAGCAACAGATTATGATGCAGGTCTCATACAGAGCATAAAAAATAATTCAGATATGATTGCTTCTATTTTTGGTATGCAGGAAAAAGCTGCAGAAGAACTTGCAGGCTTTGACCAACGGGTAGATGCACTTGCAAAAGCTGCGGAGGGAAAAACAGCAGTGATAGGTATGGTCACCAGCAGTAATTTTAATACGCTGGGAAACGGAAGCAGATGCTCATTGATAGGAAATGAAATTGGATTTGAGAACCTGGCAGACAATGTAGATTCAACTCATGGAAACGAGTCATCATTTGAGCTTCTCGTATCACTGAATCCGGATTACATATTTGTACTGGACCGCGATTCAGCTATCAGCACAGAAGGAGCGCAGCTGGCACAGGAAGTAATGGAAAACGAACTTGTACAGAAAACAGATGCATACAAAGAAGGAAATATTGTATACCTGACTCCAACGGTATGGTATCTGGCGGAAGGCGGAATCACCGCCATGGATGTCATGCTCAGTGACCTGGAGGCAGGGATTCTGGGAAAATAAAAAAGAAAATGTGAATAGTTAATCAAGAAACAATAGGAATCCTGTTTGCAGATAGAATACTGCAGATAGGATTCCTGATTGAGCTAATATGAAGTTGTGATGGATATTGATCTGGTACATTAAAGTAAGAATGTAGAGGTATACTTTAGTTTTGTGAGTGATCAGGTGCGAATGTGGAGTGAACATAAAAATCCTGAGTGATTCGCACCAAAAATTGAGAACTTTACATACCGGATAATTATGGAATAAAAATAATATCGAAAATTATTAGAGGGATATTGTGGAAATGGTATAAAAATGGTAGAATGAGATGGGAAGTAGTTGGTAATATTTGCTGTCGAGGCCTGCGAGGGCCTTGTGGGTTGAAATTTTGTTTATGCCACTCACAGTAAGATATAGATTTCGTCGAGGCCTGCGAGGGCCTTGTGGGTTGAAATGCTCGCTCTCCACATAGGGTGATAAAATGTAAACGTCGAGGCCTGCGAGGGCCTTGTGGGTTGAAATCACCACGAACACAGTAACAGCGGCCGCAGTCGGGGGTCGAGGCCTGCGAGGGCCTTGTGGGTTGAAATCAGTAAAGGCTTTCTTATCGATAATAAAATAATACGTCGAGGCCTGCGAGGGCCTTGTGGGTTGAAATACTTACTCCACATGGATAGTTGAGTTCCAGACGGTCGTCGAGGCCTGCGAGGGCCTTGTGGGTTGAAATTGTTTCTTGCGCCACTATACAACACCTCCCATATTGTCGAGGCCTGCGAGGGCCTTGTGGGTTGAAATTTTCGGCCTTTAGTGCAATCCATCAAATCTTTTGTCGAGGCCTGCGAGGGCCTTGTGGGTTGAAATAGCAGATTCGAAACTGTCTACTACAACAGCCTTTGTCGAGGCCTGCGAGGGCCTTGTGGGTTGAAATTCCTCACCTCAAAATGTTAATTATGCCATCCAAGTCGAGGCCTGCGAGGGCCTTGTGGGTTGAAATCGGGTTGAGGGAAGGTGAGGTGTGTAGTCTCTTGTCGAGGCCTGCGAGGGCCTTGTGGGTTGAAATGTCATGTAGGAGTTGTCTTTCATCAAATTCCAAAAGTCGAGGCCTGCGAGGGCCTTGTGGGTTGAAATGATTCTCGTAAAATCAGACGATGGAAAAGTATACGTCGAGGCCTGCGAGGGCCTTGTGGGTTGAAATCAGAAGATTACGAATTTGATGACTTTGCATTTAGTCGAGGCCTGCGAGGGCCTTGTGGGTTGAAATTGTAAATGCTGATGACAACGGAGCAGTGAGCGTGGGTCGAGGCCTGCGAGGGCCTTGTGGGTTGAAATAACACAATACGCACACACTTTTATGGCACGAAAGTCGAGGCCTGCGAGGGCCTTGTGGGTTGAAATTTAAACCGGGGATCATACTTGATTGTAAAACTCTGTCGAGGCCTGCGAGGGCCTTGTGGGTTGAAATGATAGTGTTTCCAGTGAATCAGCCTGCTGCCTAGTCGAGGCCTGCGAGGGCCTTGTGGGTTGAAATGTGATGTACTTTGCCATTCCCACAAGTCCATTCGTCGAGGCCTGCGAGGGCCTTGTGGGTTGAAATCCATAATCTCTCACTTTTAAATTGTACATAAGCCGTCGAGGCCTGCGAGGGCCTTGTGGGTTGAAATGATTCCCCGGTAAATAAAGTTTTTTTCTGCAATGTCGAGGCCTGCGAGGGCCTTGTGGGTTGAAATCAGATCGTTGTTGCGATATTTGTAATAGTCGAACATGTCGAGGCCTGCGAGGGCCTTGTGGGTTGAAATGGCTTACGCCCCATGATACCACCCTGATGTTAGAATATAAATAGTACAAGTCAAAATGAGAATTTCTCATTAGAAAAATCATGGTACAATATAGGTACCTCACTGAAGGAGAATCTCATTATGACAAAACACTATGACA
>NZ_JANKBI010000028.1:0-44322 GCF_024622195.1 Murimonas intestini | reverse complement strand
CGCGATGCACAGAAACGGCAAAAACCGCCGTTTCGCGCTGCAGCCCTCGGGATTTTCGTGCAAATACGCACGAAAACACCTCGCGGGATGGTGAAGTGTGAACAGTAACCTGGATATTACATACGGACGGGCTTAATAATCCATGTATACAAAAGCCCTTAAATGTTATTATCATATCATCAAATAAAGGAGGGTTTTTAGTATGAACTGGAAGAAAAATGGGGCGGCTGCGCTGGCAGCAGTGATGGCATTAACAGGAACAGCGGCAATGACAGGATCAGGGATCCTGGCTGAGGCATCTGACGGAGGGACAGCAGGGCAGGAATGGGAGTATAAGGAGGATACGATCACAATGCTGATCGATACGGATACTTCTATGGCAGGGATCCAGGCAGTGTGTGATCTTGCAGAAGAAAAGCTGGGCATTACAGTAGAGATCGAGACGAGAGTTGGAGGGCCTGACGGAAGAAATATTGTGAAGACAAGACTGGCTTCAGGTGATATGGCAGACCTCTGCGGGTTTAACAGCGGCTGTCTGTTAAAGGAGCTGAACCCCTCTGAGTATTTCATTGATCTCTCAGAAGAGGAATGGGCTAAGAAGCTGGATGACACATTTAAGGATGCCGTAACTGTAGACGGGGCAGTTTACGGGATACCGCTGACAGCCACATCGGCGGGGCTGGTGCTCTATAATAAGGATATCTACAGGGAATATAACCTGGAGGTGCCAAAAACCTGGGAAGATTTTATGGCTAACTGCAGGACACTCAAGGATGCAGGAGAGACGGCCCTGATCGGGTCCTTTGGCACAATGTGGACAGCCCAGGTGCCTTATCTGGGGGACAATTATAATGTATTGTCACAGGAGCCGGATTTTGCACAGGATTTTGAGAACGGCTCAGCAAAATATGCAACTACTCCGGCGGCGCTCAGGAGCTTTGAAAAACTGGCAGAGACAAATGAATACTACAATGAGGATTATCTGGCAACCACCTACGATGACGGCTGTGATATGCTTGTAAACGGTGAGGGAGCACACTGGATCATATTGTCTCAGGCTCTTTCTAATATCTATGAGATCTATGGGGATGAAGTAAATAAAATTGGGGCATTCGCTGTCCCGGGAGATGATGCCAATGACAACGGGCTGACTGTCTGGATGCCGGGAGCATGGTACGGAAATAAGAATTCAGAGCACATTGATACCATCAAACGGTTCATGGAATTCTACATATCGGAGGAAGCCATCCATGCGTACAGCGAGGCGATTCTGCCGGAAGGGCCGTATGCCATAAAGGGAATGGAACTTCCGGACAATGTATACGGTGCAGTAAAAGATATGCAGAAATATTATGAAGAAGGAAAAGTGGGGACTGCCATGGAATTCCAGTGCGCTGTCAAAGGAGCCAACTGCGGCGCCATCTGTCAGGAATGTGTGTCAGGTCAGACGGACGGAAAGACAGCGGCACAAAAATATGATGACGACTGCAGAAAGCAGGCGATGCAGCTTGGAATAGACTGGGAGTAAGAGGGAAGTGAGCAGATGAATAAAAAGAAAATATATTCTGCCTGGTTCCTGGTACCCACACTTGTGATCTTTACAGGACTTTTTATCCTTCCCATGGTGACTTCACTGTTTTTCAGCCTGACTGTCTGGGATCTGAAAAATTTCACTTTTGTGGGACTGGAAAATTTTAAGATGTTTTTTTCAGAGGGCTCACTGAATATCGGCATCAGGAATACGCTGCTTTATGCGGTCATCGGATGTTCCCTGAAAGTTACAGCAGGTTTTCTGATTGCGGTATTTCTGACAAGCAATATCAGGACAAAGAATATTCTGCGCTCTGTCATATTTTTTCCCAATCTGGTGAGCACCATCGCTGTGGGCATCACCTTCAAAGCACTCATGCACCCCACAAAGGGGCTGATCAATTCAGCCCTGGGCGCTGTGGGGCTGCGGGGCGCTGACTGGCTGGGAAACGCCCGCACAGCCCTGTTCTCTGTGCTCTCAGTTGAAGCGTGGAAGGGAGTGGGTGTTGCAACGGTGATATTTATTGCGGGAATGCAGGCTATAGACAAGACATACTATGAGGCAGCTTCCATTGATGGGGCGGACGGATGGCAGAAGTTAAAAAACATCACTCTGCCGCTGTGCAGGCCGGCAATGAATTCTGTCATACTTCTTGCTTTTATAGGAGGCATGCGCTCTTTTGACCTGATCTGGTCAATGACAGGAGGCGGCCCCGGTTTTGCCACAGATGTGCTGGCATCTGTCATCTATAAGCAGTATGCCGAGGGGTTTTATGGTTTATCAACAGCGGGAAATGTCATCATGTTTATCTTGATAGCATTTATAGCATTTCCTCTTCAGAAGTTCCTGATGAAAGGGGAGGTGGACTAGATGAAAAACAGAAAACGTCTCTGCCTGCTGGGGGATATTGTTGGAATGCTGGCGGCAGGAATCATATTTATTATTCCGTTTCTTTTCATTTTCTTAAATTCGCTGAAGGGAAGAAGGGAAGCAAACCTTCTGGACCTGTCGCTTCCCTCAGTCTGGGAATGGGGGAATTATAAGGCAGTATTTGAGGCAAATAACCATATTATACTGACGGCTTTTAAGAACAGTTTTCTTATAACACTGGGCGCCATTATACTGCTGATCTCTTTTTCATCAATGTCCGGGTATGTGCTCCAGAGGAGAAAGGACAGACTGACCAGGGCAGTAAATGTGATGATCATGACAGGCCTGATGATCCCTCCGGCTATTCTGCCGACTATCTGGATCATGAAGGGGATACATATCTATAAGACGCTTGCTGGGATCATCCTCATAGAGGTGGCCCTGCAGACACCGTTCACGATCATGCTTTTCAGAGGCTTTATGGGATCTATCCCCACAGAGCTGGAGGAAGCGGGGGTGATTGACGGCTGTTCGCCCTTTTCACTGTTCAGGCAGGTGATCTTTCCCCTCCTGAAGCCTGTGACATCTACAGTGGTCATACTGAATTCTGTCACTATATTTAATGATTTTATGAATCCGCTCTATTTCATGCCGGGCAGCAAAAATGCAACTGTACAGCTGACCCTGTATAATTTTATGGGGCAGTATTCCAGCTCCTATAACCTGCTTTTTGCGGATGTGATGACGATCACGGTTCCCATGCTTATACTGTTTATCATTTTCAATAAAAAAATAGTGGATGGGATGGTTGCCGGGGCTGTCAAAGGCTGAAGCAAGAACCAGAGGCGGCCCGGACGGATGGCGGATGATCACCGGGCCGTGAGCTGAAATGTAATGCAGACATTGTGGATAAATGAAAAAGGGGGAAGGCAGCAGTAATGAAATTCAGGAGAAAGCTTATTATTACCTATACAGCTTTTATGCTGGCAGTTTCAGTGGTGGTGGGTATAGGATATCAGGGCTACAGCATGAAACAGTACAAGTATAATGAATACATGAATATGGAGATCCTGGCACGCCATATGATACAGAATGCAGATTTTACGCTTCAGTCTATGGAAGATGTCATGAGTTATTTCCTTTCAGATATGGAAGTGCTGGGGGCGATCAATACGCTTTCGAATACTGCTGCAGGTGATGGCGGAAGGCTTAGCTACAGGGAAGAAGCCAGAAATATTGTGCGCTCAAAATTAAATACAGACTACATCATAAACAGGTTTTACAGGGTGATCTATTTTAATCAGGCGGGAGATATTATTGCCAGCAACGATGATGGCAGCATGCTGGTTGACAGCGGGAGGGCCATTGAGGACTACCCCTGGCTTAGGTATATAGAGGGGACCAGGGGAAAGCCTGTACTGATTCCGGATCATGAGGATTACTGGGGGTTAAAGCAGAATCCTCATGTTTTTTCGCTTGTAAAAGAGATACAGGGACCGCGTCTGGGATTTCTTGAAATCCAGAAAAAGGACGATGATCTGGAGGAGCTTTTTAAGGCAGAAAAGCAGGGAATGGATGTGGTTGTATTCCACGGAAGTGATCTGTTTTATTCCAGCAGGAAAGATATTTCCCGGGAATTTTATTCGGCAGCAAGAGACTCGGCAGAGAACGGAATACAGGAAGCTGTTAATCCCGGGACGGGGAAAAAGGAAGTGATTTTTGACTATACATCGGACGAAAACGGCCTGACGATACTTGTTGTGGAAGAAAAAGTGAAGATTACAGAAAGCCTGCCTGCTATCCTGCCGGTCACAGTCCTTGTGTCAGGATGTTTCTTTCTGGCAGCCATCTTTATCATTGTAATTTTGTCCAACAGGCTTACAAGGCCGCTGATACAGCTGAAGGAGACAATGGAAAAGACACAGATAGACAATCTTGCAGCCGAGCTGGTGAGCGATGATGTCACCGATGAGATTATGGCAGTTAATCAGGCGTACCAGAATCTGATCGCCAGGCTGAATGAATCTATGGTGCGGGAGAAGCGGCTGTCACTTCTGCAGCTGCAGGCACAGTTTGATCTGCTCCAGACTCAGATCAATCCCCATTTTCTTTATAATGTGCTGAATATCCTGGGTGACAGAGGTGTGGAGAATGAAGATGACATGACTTGTGAAATTTGCGGCAGTCTGGCTTCCATGCTGAGGTATTCCCTGAATACAAAGGAAAGGTATGCTTCTGTGGAGGATGAGCTTGCCTATCTCAGGCAATATTTTTTTCTGCTTAAATGCAGATATGAACATAAGCTGGAGTATACTATAGATGTGGAAAAAAATATTATGAAAGTGATCATACCAAAGATAATCCTGCAGCAGTTTGTAGAAAATGCTGTCACTCACGGATATGAAAATACAGCGGAGATAATGAAAATAGAAGTGAAGGGATGGCAGGAAAATGGTTTCTGGTACCTGCTGGTGAGGGACGGCGGCGCAGGATTCGGGGAGGATATTATTCGCAGGACGGAGCAGAAGATCGGGAAGATCAGATACCAGCTCACCAGGAACAGAAATAATCTGGAGGCTGAGATTGGCGGACTTGGACTTGTAAATACATATGCCAGGCTGTATCTTATCTATGGGGAACAGCTGGTCTTTAAAATCACGGACCTTCAAAAAGGAGCTGAGGTATTGATAGGAGCGCAGATTTCACAGTTACTGTTCACTCCGTGACCATTAACACGCTCCGCGATGCACAGAAACGGCAAAATTCGCCGTTTTGCGCTGCAAAACTCGGGATTTTCGTGCAAAATACGCACGAAAACACCTCGCGGAATGGTGGCGTGTGAACCAATGTCATTTAGATAAGCTTTCAAGATATATGGTTAGATTCCAAAATATAGGGGTCTAACCATTTTTTTAAATTTAACTATTGACATATCACCTCAAATGTGCGGCCGCTCTCGTTAACGATTGTTTTTCGGTAACGAGAGCGGCCCATGATTTAGAACTATATTTTCTAACTCATGGAGGTATCTATTATGTTTCATCATAAAATTAAGTCACTTTTTCAATCCGCTGTCTCTTGTGTTACACGCAACATTTCGGACTACGCTGTCCATCCCGGCAGGGACTTTACACGTAACAAAAAGCTCCCTCCCGATCTGTTCATTTCCTTTCTTGTTTCTCAAGGTTCTTCCTGCACCGGTAACGAGCTTTTGGATTTTTGGCATTTACAGGATTCCTGCCCTTCTGTTTCGGCTTTCAACCAGCAGCGCTCCAAGCTCAAGCCTGAGGCCCTCCAGGCTGTTTTTAAACAGTTTAATTCTCTGGCCCTTCCTTTGGAACCTCCCACAAAATACCGCTTTCTGGCGGCTGATGGTTCTACCTTTGCTTTCTTTAGTAAGCATTCCTTTGCCTCAGACGCTTATTATGTGTCAGAAGGCCATTCTAAAAAGGGCTTTTATAACATGCATTTAAATGCTCTTTATGATCTACAACGCCATACTTACGCTGATGCCATCCTGCAGCCTGTACATGATAAAGATGAGTTCCGTGCTTTCTGCGATATGGTAGACAGGCAGGAGAGCCTTCCCGGCACTAAAAATATCTATATTGGAGACCGGGGATACTGCTCTTACAATAACATGGCCTATGTCATCCAATCAGGTGAGTACTTTCGGTTCCGCACCAAAGATATCCATTCCAAAGGGCTCGTCGGGAATTTTGATCTCCCCGGCGAGGAAGCCTTTGACATGACAGTCACGGTTACCCTGGTACGCAGCCGTTCAAAGAAGCTGGCTGCGGCACAGGGTTAAAAACGTTTTATTGATAAAGCTATTTCCTTTGCTTTTATAACCTATGGTTCCATGGATACTTATGAATTATCCTTCCGGATCGTGCGTTTTCCGCTGCAGGATGGTTCCTGTGAATGTATCGTCACGAATCTTCCCAGGGAGGAATTTCCGGCAGAACGCATTAAGCAGATCTACGGCTCCAGATGGGGGATCGAGACCTCCTTCCGAAAATTAAAATATACGATTAGATTGAGTAACTTTCACGCTTATAAACCGGAATACATCCAACAGGAGATATGGGCAAAACTATTAGCGTATAATATCACGGAGATCATGATCAACCACACGGTCATAGAGAAGAAAGAGACGAAGCATGCATATAAAATAAAGTTTACAGCAGCCGCACATATTTGCAGAATCTTTCTCCGTCTGACCACAGAGAAAGATTCCATAGATGTGATGTCTCTGCTAAAAAAAGAGCTGATCCCGATCCGGGATGAACGCCAATACCCAAGGCTAAAAACAGCTCATTTCAGGAAAACACGATATTTTATATACCGGGCTGCATAAACAGATCCATCCTCCCTATCATACCCTTTTTTGAAGCAGATGTAAATCTGCTTATTTGTAGTACCCAAAAAATCTGTTAACAATGATGATCTCCCTAAAATGGGATTGAAAGCATAACCCACCTTCCACAGTAGGGTGAAAATAAAACTGTTTGTATTGTTATCTAAATGACATTGCGGAGTGAACAGTAACCTTTCATTTGTCCTTAATATCGTACAGGGTTGGGAGTGGTTTGTCAAATAAGAAATAAACAGATATAATAATACAAAGAAAAGTTATTTGCCATGACGGCTTATTTTATAAACCCGTGTGTAGCACGTTTATGGGTGATTCTGGGAGCGGTAAAGAAATTTCAAGATAACTGTTATAAAAAATTTATTTATATGATAATATAAACAATTCTTAAACATTTATCTGATATACTCAGATGGTAATATGGATTATATGTAGAAAATTATAAGATAAAGATATCTGGTGTGGAGGACGATGCAAAACTGAAATAATAGTCGTTCATACTTAGGTGATAACAGATTAAACAAGGAGTATAGTTATGAAGGTTTCCATGGATATGATTGACAGACAATATAGAAGAAACGGGCGTTTTATGAAAGTATTTTTGCGTTATAAGGATGAGAAGGCATTGGTCACAATGGGACGTTTTTTACAAAAAGTTTTAGGAAATAAAAAGAGCCTGAAACTGAATAATGATGTATATTTTATTGAAAGGGAGGACTCCAGAAAGCTTCGTCTTTGTGTGTATTCACCCAAAAAGAAAACAGGCGGCGGAAAGTTGCCGGGTATTCTTTGGCTGCATGGCGGAGGTTATGCGCTTGGCAGTGCAACAATGGCAATACCCTATGCCGAGAGATTGATATTGGCTTCAGAGGGTATTGTAGTATCACCGGATTATACTTTATCAGGGGAAAAGCCTTATCCTGCCGCGCTTGAAGATTGCTATGCCGCGCTTCTGTGGATGAAAGAACATGCGGATGATTTGGGGATATATAATAATCAGTTTTTTGTCGGTGGAGACAGTGCAGGCGGAGGACTGGCGGTTGCCGTTTCTCTGTATGCCCGTGATAAAGGAGAGGTGGGGATTGCGTTTCAAATGCCATTATACCCTATGCTTGACGACAGGATGACCAGTGGATCTATGATAAATAACGATGCTCCTATGTGGAATGAACACGCGAACCGATTAGCATGGAGGCTATACTTGGATAATATGTATGGAAAAGATGACGTTTCCGTTTACGCAGCACCAGCCAGGGAAATGAATTATAAGAACCTGCCTCCTGCATTTTCTGTTGTAGGCTCGCTTGACCCGTTTCATGATGAAACAGTATGCTATATGGAAAATTTGAGAGCCACTGGAATTGAGGTTGAATTTTATGAATATGAAGGTTGCTTTCATGCATTTGATCAGGCAAATGCTAAGGCGGATAAGAGCCAGGATGCATTAACAAAATTGGCGGCCGCTTATAAAAAAGCCGTCCTCAGCATATTTAAATAACAGAAATGTTATTATGAATATACGGAAGGAAACGATGGAAAAGACGCAGATC
This sequence comes from Murimonas intestini, assembly GCF_024622195.1. Taxonomy (NCBI): domain Bacteria; kingdom Bacillati; phylum Bacillota; class Clostridia; order Lachnospirales; family Lachnospiraceae; genus Murimonas; species Murimonas intestini. The sequence continues at coordinate 35,996 of NZ_JANKBI010000028.1, read as the reverse complement.
AATCCGCATTTCCTTTATAATATGTTGAAGATCCTGACTTTGATCGGAGCGCAGATTTCACAGGACAATGTATAAGATATATCCAAGTGGGAAAAACTGATGCTGAGGTGATGAAAATGATAGATAATCAGGAGCTTCCCATTGGCTTTACAATGGAACTGGCTGAACATTCTGATGTGCTGAATTATTTCGCAGGCCTGCCAAAAAGCCAGCAGGACCAGCTGGTGGACGGGGCCAGGAATGTAAACAGCAAAAGTGAGATGCGCAGCTATGTAGAGAATATCGGCAGGACAGCTGGTGTGAGCACAGAGGAAAATCCAGCGGGAAATCCCATGAAGGGATAAAGCCTGAGGGGAGGCAGCGGCGCTGTATCCCCCGGCAGCTGCCGTATGTGAATATTCAACGGTTGTGAATATCTGTCCTTTGAACAAGATTTTCTGATATGGTACATACATTAAGTCATATTTTATTCACAAACATTTTAAGAAATAGTCATGAAAATCTCATATCTGTGTCTTATAGTGATAATTGAACATAGCCAAGAAACTTGTTGCTATAAAATTTTCTTTGTAACTGTTCAGTACCTTCACAGTTACATGCAAAAATCCATTTAAAATCGCTTGCGGCGATAGGATTTTTGTACCCTTGATTCAGTTTCTTACGGTCTGTGCAGTAAATGCACAGACCTGCTGAATAGTTACTTTTCTTTTTCATACTGCCAGTGCTTTTTAGCACTGGCTCTCCTTTTTTAGGGGAAAATATCAGAGAGGGAGTTATTTAGATGAAAACAGCCAGTATGTCTGATCCAGGCGCCCGGTCAGTTCCATTTATTCCGGGCAGTACTGTTTTACATTATGAAGACCTTTTTGATGCAGATAATCTGCTGAGGGGCCAGAATGATGCGTCACAAAAGGTGCTTCTGCCATATCTGCAGGAGACAGGAAGAATGTTTAATGAAGCAATAAAGAAATATGACAGCAGTGAATGCAGCGGCTGCAGGGTATTTCCTTCATTAGACCTGGGATTTCCAAATAATGTATGCCGCCTTGCGGGAGGATTTGCAACAGGGATGCTCCTTGCGTGGAAGTGTGAGGTCCCAGTTGTGCCTGTGGATGCTACTGTTAATGTGTGTACCAGCAGCGTCTTCAGGCTTAAAGAGTTTGATCCGGGGCGCCTGAAGAGGCCGGAAGAATTAAACAGATCCCTGGAACAGATATTCAGAGATGCATATGAGGAAAAGGGATATTCGTTCAGCTTTACTTCAGGCAATCATTTCCTGATGATAGGAAGGAATGAGAGCAGCCAGACAGGGGATGAGTATTATCTTGTCCTCCATTCATCGGCAAATGACCTGAAAAAATCATATATGGGGCTTTATCCGGCAGAGGGAAACTGGTATGCGGACAGATTAGAAAAACTCAATGGAAAAAACGGCCGGTATATCAGATATCTGACGGGTGATGATGCCAGATATTTTATTACTATGGCCCACCATTTTGAGGAGTATAATGAGAAGATACACAGGTGGCTGGCGGATAAAATAGACAACGGCAGGAGTATTTCCGGCGAAGGAGGTCAGGAGTGGGTGAAACATCACTATTATATGCCTACCGACAGCTCTGTCGCAATTGGGACATTTGCTGAACCTCCCGGAACACAGGTACCTCTGTTCTCAGCGCCGGGAAAACCAGTATACATATTTGAGACAGGAAAAGACAACTGGCAGGCAGATCTTGGCGGAAGGAAAGGGAAGGTGTGTCTCGTCCCTCATGGCTGGGGGCAAAAGATAGAGAGAATAAGATCAGTAGGCACAGACGGAGAAAATCTGCTTCTGGGTGTGGGTGAGGGAGTGAAGAAGATCCGCATCGATTCCAAAGCCCGGATAACCTGCCCGGAGAAACAGCTCAGGCAGTTTGGGGATGGAGAAGAATTTCTGCGGATAGGGTCCAGAATGGTACGCGGAGAAATAAAACTGACCCTGACTCCAGTATTCGAGTACTCAGGCAGCAGGGGAAGGTGAGGCGGAAAAAATGACAGAGATATATGCCCTGAGGCACTTCAGGACAGATAATAATATGAAAGATGTGTTAAACGGAAGAAGTATCCGGCTGCCTGTATCAGAAGCCAGACAAGTGGAGTGCGGTGTACAGATAGACAAGGTATATTGCTCAGAAGCTCTAAGATGCAGGCAGACACTGGAAAAATTCCTGGAAACGAATAAAGCCGGGGAAGTTGAATATACTATTGAATTGCTGGAGCGTGATCTGGGAGACATGGAGGGCAGGCCAAGGCAGGAGATGATTTCTTTATATCCTGATAAATTTACAGGCAGCAGGCTTGATGTATTCGCCGCCCCTCCGGGCGGAGAATCATTTGAAGAGCTAAGGGAGCGAGCATCCTCCTTTCTCAGAAGAACAGGTCTGGACAAGGAGGATATAAAAGAAAAAAGCAATATCCTGATCTGTTCACACAACCAGTTTTTAAAAATGCTGTATTTTACCATACATAAAAAAGAGATAAAAAAAGCCGCCTGGAACGCCCTGTCCTTCCCGTTCGGAGAGGTCATTAAAATAAGCTGAAGATATCTTTTCCGGCATTCACTAAAAAAACAGTTGAAAACTGTCGATGTATGTGGTAAAATCTTTTCAATTTGAGAACCTATAGTCATACTGGTCTGCTATACATTAAAATGTACAGCCAAGCAACACAACACCAGTTCAAGGGGGAGCGCACAGGTAAAGAGTTTGCGGCTATAGGCAGCCTGAATTCCTGATGGCGTTCTCTTTTTTTGCGCGAAATCGATGAGCTGTGCGTCCAGGCTCAAAAGGACACCGGCAGCTGCTTGCAGATGCCGGCGCCCTTTTAAGCCTGGACATAGGGCGAACGCCCGCGACATCTAAGATGCTCTGCATCTTAGATGTGCACAGCTCAGGTGTAGTGAGAAGCCACCCAGAAATTAACGTGACTTCCGCCCCCAACCCCCAAAGCACGCTCGAAGAGCCGTGCGGCCTGCAAAATCCAAAGCAGTGTCCCGCCCCCAGCCCCAAAGCACGCTCGAAGAGCCGTGCGGCCTGCAAAATCCAAAGCAGTGTCCCGCATCCAACCGCAAAGCACGCTCAAAGAGCCGTGCGGCCTGCAGAATCCACAGAGCATCCTGCCCCAAGGCCGCGCCCCCCAAAAACAAACCCTCAAAATTTCACCATAGAAAGGAAAAGATGCCCCATGAAAGCATTTCTAATACTAGAAGACGGCACAGTATTCACCGGAACCAGCATCGGTTCCCAAAAAGAGATCATCAGCGAGATCGTATTCAACACATCGATGACAGGATATTTGGAGGTGCTGACCGATCCGTCATATGCAGGACAGGCAGTAGTCATGACATATCCGCTGATCGGCAATTACGGCATCTGCCATGAAGATATGGAATCGGCAAAACCCTGGCCGGATGGTTATATTGTAAGAGAATTATCCAGGATGCCCAGCAATTTCCGCAGTGAAGACACTATCCAGAATTTCCTCACAAAGCACGATATCCCCGGTATAGCCGGCATCGATACACGTGCCCTCACCAAGATTCTTCGTGAAAAAGGTACCATGAACGGTATGATCACCACTAATGAGAATTATAATCTAGATGAAATACTTCCCAAATTAAAAGCTTATACAACCGGAAATGTAGTAGAAAAAGTGACCTGTAAGGAAAAATATGTCCTGGAAGGGGACGGTCCTGCGGTAGCTCTGCTCGATCTGGGGGCGAAGAAAAACATAGCGGGAAGTTTAAATAAAAGAGGCTGCCGGGTCACTGTTTATCCTGCCTTCACTCCGGCTGAAGAGATAATCGCATCACATCCTGACGGCATTATGCTTTCAAACGGGCCCGGGGATCCAAAAGAATGTACAGCTATTATAGAAGAGATACGCAAACTGTACAACACAGATATCCCTATCTTTGCTATCTGCCTGGGACACCAGCTGATGGCCCTGGCAAATGGTGCGGATACCCACAAGATGAAATACGGACACAGGGGGGGAAACCATCCGGTGAAGGACCTGGAGACAAACAGGGTCTATATCTCCTCACAGAATCACGGTTATGTGGTGGATACTGATAAGCTGGATGCATCTGTGGCAGTACCGGCGTTTGTGAATGTAAATGACAGCACAAATGAAGGACTGGCTTATACAGGGAAAAATGTATTCACTGTGCAGTTCCATCCGGAAGCCAGCCCCGGTCCGCAGGACTCAGGTTATTTATTTGACAGGTTTATGAAAATGATGGAGGTGACTAAATAATGCCCAAAAATCCGGATATTAAAAAAGTACTAGTAATAGGTTCAGGCCCGATCATAATCGGGCAGGCGGCAGAGTTTGACTATGCCGGGACACAGGCATGCCGTTCCCTGAAAGAAGAGGGGATAGAAGTAGTCCTCTTAAACTCAAATCCGGCTACGATCATGACAGATAAAGACATTGCGGATAAGGTATATATAGAACCTCTGACAGTAGAGGTGGTGGAGCAGCTTATCTTAAAGGAAAAGCCGGACAGCGTGCTGCCGACTCTGGGAGGCCAGGCCGGGCTGAACCTGGCAATGGAGCTGGAAGAGGCAGGCTTTTTAAGGGATAATGATGTGAAGCTCATAGGCACTACATCTGAGACGATCAAAAAAGCGGAGGACCGCCTTGAGTTCAAGAGCACAATGGAAAAGATCGGCGAGCCTGTGGCAGCGTCACAGGTAGTTGAAAATGTGCCGGACGGCGTGGCGTTTGCGAAAAAGATAGGCTATCCCATCGTTCTGCGCCCTGCTTATACACTTGGGGGCAGCGGCGGCGGAATCGCAGCCTGTGAAGAGGAGCTGGTAGAGATACTGGAAAATGGACTCCGCCTTTCAAGGGTGGGCCAGGTACTTGTAGAGCGCTGTATCGCAGGATGGAAGGAAATTGAGTATGAGGTGATGCGCGACAGCCTGGGCAACTGCATCACAGTCTGCAATATGGAGAATATCGACCCTGTTGGTGTTCATACAGGAGACAGTATCGTTGTGGCCCCTTCACAGACACTGGGGGACAAAGAGTACCAGATGCTGCGTACTTCCGCATTAAATATCATCAGTGAACTGAATATAACAGGCGGATGCAATGTACAGTATGCTTTAAACCCGGACAGCTTTGAGTACTGTGTCATCGAGGTAAACCCCCGTGTGAGCCGTTCATCTGCCCTGGCGTCAAAGGCCACAGGTTATCCCATTGCAAAGGTGGCAGCCAAGATCGCTCTGGGCTATACACTTGATGAGATCAAAAATGCTATCACAGGCAAGACTTATGCAAGCTTTGAACCAATGCTGGACTACTGTGTTGTAAAGATCCCAAGGTTACCGTTTGACAAATTCATCAGTGCAAAGAGAACGCTGACTACACAGATGAAGGCTACAGGCGAGGTCATGAGTATCTGCGATAACTTTGAGGGCGCTCTTATGAAGGCTGTCAGGTCCCTTGAGCAGCATGTGGACAGCCTTATGTCATATGATTTTACCGGACTGACGGAAGAAGAACTGGTAAAGCAGCTGCATAAGGTAGATGACAGGCGTATCTGGACGATCGCTGAAGCCCTGCGCCGGGGGATGACATATGAACAGATACACGAGATCACCAAGATCGACCTCTGGTTCATAGATAAGCTGGCTGTCCTTGTGGAGATGGAGAATGCGCTGAAGACTCAGGAGCTGACAGCAGAGCTTTTAAAAGAAGCTAAACGCATAGAGTTCCCGGATAATGTGATAGCGGACCTGACTGGAAAGACAGAAGAAGAGATCAAGAAGATGCGCTATGAAAACGGCATCGTAGCCGCATATAAGATGGTAGATACATGTGCAGCAGAATTCGAGGCGTCCACTCCATATTATTATTCTGTGTTTGGCAGTGAAAATGAGGCGAAGGAGACTAAAGGCCGCAAGAAAGTGCTGGTGCTCGGCTCTGGTCCTATCCGTATCGGCCAGGGTATTGAGTTCGACTTCTGTTCTGTGCACTGTACCTGGGCATTTGCAAAAGAGGGATATGAGACTATCATCATCAATAACAATCCGGAGACAGTCAGTACAGATTTCGATATAGCAGATAAGCTGTATTTTGAACCGCTCACACCTGAAGACGTGGAAAATGTAGTAAATATTGAGAAACCGGACGGAGCCGTAGTGCAGTTCGGAGGCCAGACAGCCATCAAGCTGACAGAGAGCCTGATGAAAATGGGAGTTCCCATCCTGGGCACTTCTGCTGAAAATGTAGATGCAGCTGAAGACAGAGAATTGTTTGACAAGATACTGGAAGACTGCGGCATCCCAAGACCAGCCGGACATACTGTATTTACAGCAGAGGAGGCCAAGAAAGCTGCAAATGAGCTGGGATATCCTGTGCTGGTAAGACCCTCTTATGTGCTGGGCGGACAGGGAATGCAGATCGCCATCCAGGATGAGGATATAGACGAATTTATCGGTATTATCAACAGGATCGCACAGGAGCACCCCATACTTGTAGACAAATATCTGGTAGGCAAGGAAATCGAAGTGGATGCCGTGTGCGACGGCGAGGATATCCTGATTCCGGGTATCATGGAGCATATCGAGCGCGCGGGGATACATTCAGGTGACAGTATCTCTGTATATCCCGCGAAGAGCATCAATGAGAATGTAAAGAGGACAATTGAGGACTACACAAGGAAATTGGCACGCTCCCTGCATGTTATAGGGCTCATCAATATCCAGTTCATCGTATGCGGTGAAGAAGTCTATGTGATAGAGGTCAATCCCCGTTCCAGCCGTACTGTGCCGTATATCAGCAAGGTTACCGGGATACCTATCGTGCCCCTGGCCACAAAGGTCATATTGGGCAGGAAGATCAGGGAACTGGGATACACACCAGGACTTCAGCCGGAAGCAGAATATTATGCCATCAAGATGCCTGTATTCTCATTTGAAAAGATCCGCGGCGCTGATATCAGCCTGGGACCGGAGATGAAATCCACAGGTGAATGTCTGGGAATCGCAAAGACCTTTAACGAGGCGCTCTATAAAGCCTTCCTGGGCGCGGGGATCAATCTTCCCAAATATAAGAACATGATCATCACTGTGAAGGATGCTGATAAGCCTGATGCAGTGGAGATCGGAAGACGCTTTGAGGCCATAGGCTATAAGATATATGCCACAAGAAGCACGTACAAGGCTCTTCAGGCTGGCGGTGTGCACTGCAGCAGGATCAATAAGATCGAGCAGGAATCACCAAATCTGATGGATCTTATCCTTGGTCATGAGATCGATCTGGTCATTGATACTCCGGCACAGGGGATCGAGCATGCAAAGGATGGCTTCCTGATCAGGAGGAATGCAATAGAGACAGGAGTCAATGTGCTTACTGCCATGGAGACGGCAAAAGCTCTGATCACGAGCCTTGAAAACACAGATATAAAGAAACTGACATTGATCAATATTGCAGAAATTTAAGATATTTTAACAAGATGTTGTGTCCGGGCTTAAGACAATTAATAAATGTGGGATTGAGGAATTGTTAAAAATTCCTTAATCCTGCCGTCAGCCCGGGATTTTTTTGGTTAAATTAAAAGTAAATTCTGCTTGCATTTTGGGAACTGAACGAATACAATGAAGAAGGTGGGTAAAAATTAATAATCCGGTATCAGTTTGGGGAAACGGGATTGCCGGTCATTGTATTTTGGAGGTTTTATATTGAGAAAGAAATCACATATTTCACTGGCGAAGTATATTGTTAATGATATCGATACACTGGAACTGGATAACCACAGGAAAGCATTCTATCTTGGAAGCATCCTGCCGGACTGTAAGCCGTCTTTTCTGACAAAAAAACATGAATTTGCCGGGACCTTTACAGAAGTGCAGAAATCCCTCAGGAATCTCACAGTTGACTGTGACCTGAATGAGCGGAATGAGAGAGTTTACTGGAGAAGACTTGGAGAGGTCATCCACTATGTGGCGGATTACTTTACATTTCCTCATAATACCACATATGACGGCAATCTGAAAGACCACTGCATGTACGAGAAGGAGCTGAAGCTCCGTTTGAAAGAATATATCAGAAGCGGTGAAGCTCAGGAAAACCAGCCGGAGATCATGAAATTTTATACAGTGGAATCATTGATTAAATTTATAGAGAATTCTCATGCAGAGTACTTAAAATTCAAACGCAGTGTGGAAGAAGATGTGAGATATATCGTTGACCTGTGCAGACAGGTGGTGGCAGCAGTAGTGGAGCTGCTCTACAGAAGGATCGCATCCCTCAGCCTGATTCAGCAGGCAGTATTTGCATAGAAATTATAAAAACATAAAATTGAAAATAATGGAGCCTTTTACAAAAGGCTCTTTTTTGTTGCACCATTTCAGATTTTATTTTACAATAGTATTATTGAGGATGGCTGAATTACAACAAAGTACAGGCGGGATGGTGTGTCAGAAGATGAAGAATAAAAAACTGTTTTTAAAATATCTTGGAAGGTACTGCGGAATATTTGTAATTGTATTGATCAGCAGCCTTTTGCTGGTAATGCGTGCATACCAGATCACAGAGCGGAATGTGATGGAGGAGAATACCTGGAGGCTGCAGAGCGGTCTGGATAAGCTGGAGAACCAGCTGACAAGAATGAGCAGCATGACGGAGACCCTGAGGCAGGTCACCAGCCTGAATTATTTGAAATCAGTTGAAGGTGAACTGAAGATCTCAGAGTATGTATATCTGAATGCACTGGAAGAGCAGCTAAAAAATATCAGTATCCTCTATGATTTTGCGTCCATGGAATTTATGATGTTTCAGAATAATGACTGCTATATCTCCAATACCCAGGTGACGGATGCCTTCCAAAACTATTATGGGGAATTTTTTCAGTTTGAGGGCATAAGCGCCCGGGATTTCAAACAGATAGTATTCGGACAGGAACAGAAAATGTATCTGATGCCGGGAGAGTATTTAAAATATAATAAGTATGGGATTATGACTGAAACAGAAAATCCCATCCTCTGCGTGATCAGACCTTCTCTGGGCGGGCAGGCCAGCCTTGTGGATGAAAGTGTGGCAGTTGTATTTGTCATAGAGCAGGAAAAGATACTGGATCTGCTGCTTGGAAATGAAGGGGACAGGAAGGCCGTCCTTCAGCTGTATGATTCCGGGGATAATCTGGTGTTTGGCAGCGGGGCAGCCCAGGATGGCGACGGGCAGCGGGCTTTCAGTGAGGGAGATAAGAGCTACCGCTATGCAGTCTACGAAGGTTCAGAAAAGATACTGAAGGTGAGGGCAGGATTTTCAAGTGAGACAGTGCAGCGTTATATCCTGGAGCTGATGGGCATGCTGATCCTCTATGTCTTTCTGGGACTGGGTGCGGCAGTTGTCCTCTCCCTCATTCTGGCGGGCAGGGAGTACCGCAGTATGCATGGTCTGATCACTGATGTAGTATCAAAGAGTGACGCAGAGGTCACCACAGCGAAAAATGAGTACGACCTTTTGAGCCAGTCTTTCAGCCAGATGGCTCAGACGAGAGAGGAGTACAGGACTAAGGTAACTCTTCTGGAAAACCAGATGAAAAACAGTATACTGGAAAATGCTCTTCTGCAGGGACTCTATACAGAAGAGAGCAGGCAGAGGTTCAGACAGGTGTTTTCTGTGGATATTGAGTATTATTGTGTGGCTGTGATGAAGATAGATGCAGAGTGTGCAGGACTTTCACCTGAGATATCCCTGGAAGCCAGGACAAGGATGGATGAGCTGCTGGGGCTGGAGCATCCATTTATGAGTGTCCTTTCAGGAAGCAGCCAGGAGATATTTCTGATACCCCGCAGCCTTAATGATGTGACAAATGTAAACCAGCTCCAGGAGAAATTTGAGAAGCTGATAACCGGCCTGTCGGCAGAATATGGCATAACATTTCCGGCGGGCATAAGCGCCATAGGGAAGGGGCTGGAAAACCTGCACTCCTGTTACGTTCAGGCTATCCAGGTGCTTCAGGCCTTTGAGGTGGAGCACACAAACACAGTGGGAAATTATTATCTGCTGAAAGGGGAGAGCCGCCTTCCGGCATTGGTGGATCTGGAGTTTATGCAGAAGCTGACAAATCTTGTGCTGTGTGCTGAAGAGGAAGCTGCAGGGCAGCTGTTTGATAAAATAATTAAAAATTTCAGGAGGAACGCCCCGCTGTATGAGATACACAGGGAAGAGGCTTTTTACGCAGTCAGAAATGTGGAAGCCGGGCTGCTGGAACAGCAGATCTTTTCGGGCTGCCAGCTGAAGCTTCCTGAATACAGGGCTGATATAAAGTTCGAGGTCCTGATGGAATCCTTAAGAGAGCTGGCCCTGAAGCTGTGTGAGGTAGTCAGGAATAATAAAAAGAGTAAAAACGTGGAATTGAAGGAGTCCATCATCGGTTATCTGGAATCTAATTTCTGTGATCCGGGTTTGACGGCCGCCCGGCTGAGCCAGGATATCGGGATATCGGAGAAATACCTGTACCAGTTCATCAAGGAACAGACAGGGACCACATTTGCGGCATATCTGGAGCAGCTGCGTATGGGGCGTGCGGAGGAACTTCTTCTGACCACCGGGCTTTCTAATACGGCAGTAGCGGAAAAATCCGGCTTCGGGTCGGCGAATACATTTTACAGGGTCTTCTCAAAAAATAAAGGCATTTCACCTGGAAAATTCAGAGAAAATTTTAAAAAAGATGAGTAGGAGATTCCGGCGCATTTATCTGTGACAAGAAAATGGCGCCGGAATTTTTATTCCTGCGGGCAACGGGCCAAAGCCAGGCGGCGAATCGAAAAGCCGCCCAGACCCCTGAAAACCTCAGTAAATCCGGGGATCTGGGAGTGCGGGAGGAAAATGGGAGTGTGGAATTCTTACCATGTGGGAACGAATTGGGGAAGTGAAACTTTACGTTTAAGTTTAAAACTGGCATTATAATGGCATCACCGGTGCACACCGGATAACCAAATCAATAAGGAGGGTAATTATGAAGAAACACAATGGTATGAGAAAGGCTACGGCTTTTGCACTTGCACTTGCAATGACAGCAGGACTGTTCGTTCCAGGTACTCAGGCGGAGGCAGGCGAGGAAAAGGAGACTCTTACAATAGGTCTTGCACAGAACAGTAATGTAGAGGATTATGAAACTAATTATCTGACACAGCTGATTGAGCAGGAATGTAACGTGAATCTGGAATTTGTCTATCTTCCAAGTGCAGTTGATGATGCAAAATCCAAATTTGCGATCATGGCATCCTCAAATACAACGCTTCCTGATGTAGTGGTAGTCGCAAATAATCAGTTTACTGACCTGGAGATAGCTGATTATGGAAGCAAGGGGATATTCATTCCATTAAATGAATATCTGGAAAATAAGGATCTGGCAGTAAACTTCTCCCAGATTCCTGAGGAGGACCAGGAGAAGATGATAAGTGCATCAACCAGCCCGGATGGGAATATCTACTGCCTGACCCAGAATACTCCTGAGGACTGGAATATGACACCGTTCAGGTTCTGGATCAATAAGGCATGGCTGGAGAAACTGAATCTTGAGACACCTACGACTACAGATGAGTTTTATGAAGTTATGAAAGCGTTTGTTGAACAGGACCCGAATGGAAACGGAACTGCCGACGAGATCGGAATCACCGGCTGTACAGACGGCTGGGGATGTAATCCTGCTTATTATATCATGAATTCCTTCGTATTCTACAACGGAGACCAGTCTAACGGCGGGCTTGCCTTAGATGAGGATGGAACAAAGGTAACTGCTCCGTTTGCATCAGAAGGATGGAAGGCAGGGCTTGAATATATGAATAAGCTCTGCAGTGAGGGGATCCTCTCTCCTGCAATGTTCACTCAGGATGCTACACAGTTTACAAGTGTGCTGAGCAATGAGACACAGATCACTGGCTCATGTGCTGCCGGCGGGTTTGGATATTGGAGCGGTGCACAGGAAAATGCAAATTTCCAGGAAATGGAGCTGCTGGCGCCTCTTAAAGGGCCTGAAGGAATTGCATATGCTGCATACAATGAGTATACGCCAACACCGGCCTACCTGATTACGAAAGACTGTAAAAATCCGGAACTGGCATTTAAGGTAGGAGACTTCTTCTATAGAAATGATGTATCTCTCACAGTACGCTATGGTGAGGAAGGGGTAGACTGGACGACTGATGCAGAAAAATGTAAAGAGTACAAGGGTCTCTATGAAGATCTCTGGGATATCCCATGTTCACTTGTACAGCTCAACACAGTGTGGTCAAGTGTACAGAACAAACACTGGTATAATGTAGGACCCCGCTACACAAGCCTGGAGGATTACCGCGGAATCAACAGTGACCAGATGGCAGGTTCAGATGCAGTGGATTATACATCTCTTACAAGACAGCAGTCTGCAGAGTATTATATGGAAGCCCATCCTGAGAAAGTGCTTCCTGTTCTGAAGTATACAAATGATGAAGCTGAGAAGCTGGCAGAGATCCAGGAAAATGTTCTGACATATGTGAAACAGAGCCTGGCAGAATTTGTCACAGGAAACCGTCCGTTAAGCGATTGGGATAATTATCTGAGTGATCTGGAGAACATGGGGCTCCAGGAATGGCTGGATGTAGCTCAGACAGCTTATGACAGGATAGAGAAATAAGGTACTGAACAGTAAAAAATAGCAGATCAGGGAGGGGAGCCAGTAAAACGGTTCCCCTTTCAAGAAGGAGGATATAAATGAAAACCTGTGCGGTTACGGCAGTTGATAAAAAGCGGCGGAAGGCAGCCCAGAGGGATCTGCTTAAAAAGCAGATAAAAGCGAGGTGGCAGATTTACCTTCTGTTACTCCTGCCTTTGGCCTATATTCTGATTTTTGCATATATTCCCATGGGCGGACTTGTCATGGCTTTCAAAGATTATGATATGACTAAAGGGATATGGGGAAGTGATTTTGTAGGTCTGGCCAATTTTCAAAAATTCTTTTCTTCATACAAGTTTACCCAGGTCCTGAAGAATACGCTTACAGTATCTGTATACAGCCTGCTTATCACATTTCCGGTCCCGATTATATTTGCGCTCATTCTGAACTCATTTCCGGGGAAACGCTTTAATAAAGTGGTGCAGACTACTACTTATATACCATACTTTATTTCTACTGTAGTTATGGTAGGGCTTGTAATGCAGGTGCTCAATTACAGGACAGGCATATACGGCGCCCTCTATTCCCTGTTTACAGGAAAAGTGGCGCCCGATATTCTGGGAAAAGCCTCATCCTTTAAACATGTCTATGTATGGTCCAGCGTCTGGCAGACAACAGGATACAGCGCAATTATCTACATCGCTGCGCTTGCAAATGTAGATCCGTCACTCCACGAAGCCGCAAAGATCGACGGTGCATCCAGATTCCAGCGGGTGCGCTACGTGGACTGGCCAAGTATCATGCCTACAGCAACTATCATGCTGATACTGGCAGCGGGAAATATTATGAATGTGGGATTTGAGAAGGTGCTCCTCCTGCAGAACGACTTAAATATTGCTTCCAGCGAGGTTATCTCCACCTATGTATACAAAGTGGGACTTGCAAGGGGAATCGGTGATTTCTCATTGTCTACGGCGATCGGTATGTTTAATTCCGTGATAAATTTTGTTCTGCTAGTCTCTGTCAACTGGCTGAGCAAGAGGCTGAGCGGAAATGGGATCTTTTAGAGGAGGAGTATGATGGAGAATAAATCAGTGAAAAAGAAAAGACTGCGCGGGACAGGGGGAAGCGACAGGACCTTTTATATAATTTCAGGGATCGGTCTGTCCCTCTTTCTTCTGGCAGTGCTGTACCCTATTGTCTTTGTGGTGGCGGCATCATTTTCATCAGGCCAGGCAGTGTCTGCCGGAAAAGTATTTCTCTGGCCTGTGGATTTCAGCCTGGAGGGATACAAGACAGTATTCCACAATAAAGATATTCTGATCGGCTTTAAAAATTCAATCGTGTATACAGTAGTAGGTACACTGATAAATCTTGTAATGACTATGATATCAGCTTATGCGCTTTCCAGGGACGATGTGCCGGGAACGAATAAGATCATGCTTATATTTACTTTTACCATGTTTTTCAGCGGCGGTATGATACCTACATATATGCTGATACGTTCCCTGCATATGCTGGATTCTATCTGGTCCATGGTTATCCCGGGAGCTGTAGGGGTCTATAACCTTATAATAGCCAGGACATTTATTAAAAACAGTATCCCGGGTGAACTGCTGGATGCAGCAAAGATCGACGGGTGCAGCGACATCAAATATTTTACAATGATCGTGCTGCCGCTGTCCAAGGCTATCATCGCCGTGCTTGTACTTTTTTATGGGGTGGGACACTGGAACTCATATTTTAATCCCATGCTCTACCTGAATTCCCGGGAGCTGTTTTCACTGCCTATCTTCCTGAAGGAGATCCTCATAGCAAATCAGATAGATCCGTCTACTGTCACAGACCCTGAGCTGCAGATGCAGATCGCCCAGATAGCAGATGTAATAAAATATGCCCTGATCGTAGTGAGTACAATACCGGTGTTAGTGATATATCCATTTATACAGAAATATTTTGTGAAAGGAGTCATGATCGGATCTGTAAAGGGCTGATCATGGATGCAGGATACATACTATGGAATACAGAGAAAAGCAGTACATAAACGAGGGCTGGCGTACCAGGTTTGAGTCTGTGCCTTGTGAGGAATTGCAGGGCAAAGCATTTAAGGATGAAGACTGGGACAAGACAGTGGATCTGCCCCACAACTGGGAGGATTACCAGGGATACCGCCGTCTCTCTCACGGAAACCTGCACGGCACGGCCTGGTATAGCAGGAAGCTTGAGATCCCGGAAAGCATGAAATACGGCGGAGAAGAGAAACATACATTTCTGGAATTTGAAGGCGCAGGCTCCTATATGTCGCTCTGGGTGAATGGAAAATATATTGGCGGGCACAAGGGAGGCAGGACATGTTATACTGCTGACATTACCGGGGCGCTAAAATGGCAGGGGGAGAACCAGATCCTTGTGAGGACTGACCATCCGGAAAAAATCGATGACCTTCCATGGGTGTGCGGAGGCTGCTGGGGCACGCCGAATACAGAAGGCTCCCAGCCGCTGGGGATTTTCAGGCCTGTATCATGTTATCAGACAGGCAGTGTACGAGTTGAGCCGTTTGGCGTGGCCGTCATCTGTGAAAAAGAAGAAGACGGTCTTGTAAAGATCACAGTCACCACAGAAATATGCAGCTTCAGGGAGCAGGAGGCCGAGGTTACTATTGTCCACAGGATCAAAGGGCCGGACGGCAGTCTGTGTGCCGGGCTTGAGAAAGAGATAAAACTGGAGGCGAAAGGCAGTAAGACAGATGTACAGTCAGTAAAGCTGGATAAATATGAGCTGTGGGATTTGGATAATCCGGCTGTATATGAGGTCAGTACAGATGTCATTGTAAAAGACGGCGTATCAGACCATGTCAGGAACAGTTTTGGGATCAGGTTCCTGGAGTGGGAAAATTTTGGGGATGATGAAGGACAGGTACTTGATCAGGAGCTGCTGACAGCCAGACCCGGCAGAGAGAACCACTACTTTAATGAAGTGGTAAAATGCAGCAGCAGCCCAAAAGTCCGTATCACGGACGGAGGAGTCAAAATAAGGATATCTGACCTGGCATCGGAGGATACTGTCATTGAAATAGAGACAGAGGTGGAGAATCTGGATACTGTCCCCCACCGGGTGGAACTGGAATCCTTTGTCCAGACATATAACAGGACGAAGTCCATCGCGGATCTGAAGCAGAGTGCTGCGCTGCAGCCGGGAGAAAGAAAAGTGATTTTCCAGAAGACAGAGAGCCTGCAGTTCCTTGACAGATGGTCGGAAACGGCACCTTATTATCATCAGGTGGCAAGCACCCTGAGGGATTTGGAAGGACGCCTTACCGAACCTATGCAGGTAAAGACACCCTTTGGAGTGTATAGGACTGCGGAGACAGCCAACAAGGCATATCCCTATAAGCAGCCGGCCAGGGCCGGGGAGAAGCCCCACCGTTTCTTCCTTAACGGAAAGCCCGTCCTGATAAATGGTACATGTGAATATGAGCACCTTATGGGGAATGACCATGCATTTGATACAGAGCAGATAGAAGCCAGGATGCGCCAGATCAGGGCCGCCGGGTTCAATGCTTTCAGAGAGGCACATTGTCCGCATAACCTGCGGTATATGGATTATTGTGACAGGAACGGAATACTCTACTGGGCACAGATGGGGGCACATCTCTATTTCGATACGGAAGAATTCAGAGAGAACTTCAGGAACCTGACAAGAGAATGGGTGAGGGAGAGGCGCAACAGTCCCAGCCTGATCCTCTGGGGGATCCAGAATGAGTCTATGCTGCCGGAATCTTTTACTGCTGAACTGACTAGAGAGATCAGAGAGCTGGACCCAACCACATCAGGGCAGAGGAAGACTGCCACATGCAACGGGGGAAGCGGAAGCGACTGGAATATTCCACAGAACTGGAGCGGCACTTATGGGGGAACCGTATCTGATTACGGTGCTGATATCAGAAGACAGAAGCTGGTAGGTGAGTACGGCCAGTACAGGGTTCTGGGGAAACATGAGGAAGGCAGCATGGAAGAGCGCCAGAATACAGGCGGGGATGTGAGTGAGGAGCTTTTCTGTTACTGCCTGCAGAAGAAGGTGGAGGAGATAGAAAAACAGAAAAATTATGTGGCAGGTCATTTCCAGTGGATATTTAACGCACATGCCAATCCCGGAAGAGAGACGCTCTACTGTCTGGACGGCAGGGGCAGCAATGCAGTGGGGGTAGTGAACAGCAAGGGTCTGCTGACCAGCTGGGGAGAGCCCACAGACTGTTTTTACATGTACCGCTCACATTATACAAGCGGCAGGTGTGAGCCTATGATCTATATTGTCTCCCATACATGGCCTGACAGGTTTATAGATGGACCACGTACATGCGATGTGACTGTCTATTCCAACTGCGATGAGGTGGAACTCTATAACGATTATGAGAGCAGGCTTCTGGGAAAGAAGAGGAGAGGAAGTACAGGTGTACCGTTCCTGTTTGAGAATGTCAGTGTGGAGAGGGGGATGCTGTATGCCGTCGGGTATGTGGATGGACAGCCGGCAGCCCGGGACACTGTTCTGCTGGAAGGGCTTTTGGAGCCTGAAAATGCAGGAAGGCTTTATGAGGGGGCGCTAAATCTGACGCTTCCCGATGAGGGCAGAGAAGACGGATATCTCTACAGGGTCAACTGCGGAGGCAAAGATTATGAGGATGTCAACGGCAATAAGTGGTATTGTGACAGAAAATGGACCGGCAGAGGATATGGGTGGACTTCCTGGGGAATGGAGTATGACAATGTGGAGGATGAGATTGGAAGTGAAGGAAGGACATATGATCCAATCATAAATTCCCGGGATCAGGAATTATTCCAGTCCTACCGCTATGGCAGGGAAAAGCTGGCTTATCATTTTGAGGCAGAGCCTGGCGAATACGAGCTGGAGCTGTACTTTACAGAACCCTGGTATGGTATCGGCGGAGGCATGGACTGCAGAGGATGGCGGATATTTGATGTGGCCGTTAATGGCGAAAAGGTCATAGAGAATCTGGATATCTGGCAGGAAGCAGGATGTCTGAAGGGTCTGAAAAAGTCTGTAAAGGTAAAGATAAAAGAAAAAGAGCTTGTTCTGCATTTCCCAAGAATAAGAAGCTATCAGGCAGTTATCTGTGCTGTGGCTGTCAGAAGATGCCTGGAGCAGTCCAAAAACGCCGCAGGCAATGAGATATAAAATATATTAAAACGCCCGGAGTGTGCTTTGTGCACCCCGGGTAATTTTTTTTGTTTTAATGGAAAGCTTACTTGACATTCTGCGGATCTGTGGTATACTCAAGATATGGAAAGCAAACTTTCCATAGAAGGAGGTGGCTGTGTGAAAAATCGATTGGAGGAAATCAGGAAACAGCGGGGGATCAACCAGGAAGAATTGGCTGCAGCCCTTGAGGTATCGAGACAGACGATCGGTTCACTGGAAAACGGAAGATATAACCCGTCAATCATACTTGCTTTTAAAATCGCACGTTTTTTCGGAACGACCATTGAGCAGATTTTTATTTATGAGGAGGAGACAAAATGAAAAGGTATACACCTACGTGCATCCCAAAATTCAGATCCTTACGGATGGGCGTGCTTCGCACGAAAAGGTATAAAAATTATCTTATTACTGCAGCCGGGCTGATTCTGATCATTGGCGGGCCAGCCTTATCTTACATCGAGTTTTTCCAGGAGTCGCTGAAGGGCCTGCCCTATGGCCTTATCGGTATTGGCTGCGGGATGTTCGGCTATGGATTCGGGGAGTTGTATACAAAGCGCGTATACAGGAAACATCCTGATATAGAGCATCAGAATGAAATAAACAAAAATGACGAGAGAAATATTACACTTGGAAATATCGCAAAAGCAAAGGCATTTAATATCATGACATATGTTTTCGGCGCAGTTATTCTGGCGTTTGGGTTTATGGGGATATCTCCAGAAATCGTGCTCACCCTGGTAGCGGTTTATCTGTTTGTGGAAATATATGCAGTATACAACAGGATCAGGCTGGAAAAAGAATTATGAAGATTAAGAAGAAAAAGGAGATCAGAGTATGAAAATTGGTGTACGGGCACATGATTATGGAAAAATGGAAATAGAAGATCTGGCGCGTGTCCTTCATGAAGAAGGATATGATGCGGCGCAGCTTGCGCTTCCGAAGGCATTTACGGGAATCGACAGCTATGAGGATATCACGCCTGCTCATCTGGAACGGATCAGACGGGCATTTGAATCCCAGAAAGTGGAGATTCCGGTGTTTGGCTGTTATATGGATCTGGGCAATCCCGACGATGAGATCCGTGCAAATGCACTCGCAACGTTAAAGAAGTGTCTGGCATACAGCAAAGAGGCAGGAGCGAATGTTGTCGGCACAGAGACTGCGTATCCGCATCTGGATGCCCAGCAGAAGAAAATCTGGTATCCGCATATGCTGGACAGTTTGCAGCGCGCGGTGGAAGAGGCGGCCAGGCTGGAGGTAAAGCTTGCGGTTGAGCCTGTATACTGGCATCCCCTTGAAAGCCTGGAGGTACTGATGGAGGTGCTGGAAAAAGTAAATGACGAAGCACATTTGCGTGTGATTTTCGATGCCTCTAATTTACTGGAATTTCCGGATACCACAGACCAGGAGAAGTACTGGAGCGGGTGGCTTTCGCATATGGGCAAATATATAGAGGCCATGCATATCAAAGATTTTGTATTTGGGGAAAACGGGGAATATCAGCCAACCCTGTTAGGTGAAGGCTGTATCCAATATGATGCAATAGCTAAATGGCTTCGTGAAAATGCGCCGGATATGTATCTGCTCCGCGAGGAAATGAATCCGCAGACAGCGCAGCATGACATCATGTTTATGAAAGAAGTTCTGTGTTAAGATTGTGGAAAGGTATACTGCCTGAATCCTGAAAAGGAGAAACTGTAAAATATCAGGGGAGCCAATGACTTGCACGAGTCATTGGCTCCCCTCTTTAAGTCTGCCTGTTTCCGGCAGCCTCCTTTTTATAGGAATATCCTGTCAGTACATTAATTATCTTCCAGAGAGGCATCTGCAGTATAGACCTGGCGCTTTCTGGCCATCTCGTCACTTGCAAGATACTCATCGTAGGAAGTGATCTTATCGATCAGGGCGCCGCCCGGCATGATCTCCATAATGCGGTTGGCTGTCGTCTGGACAAACTGGTGGTCATGGGAGGCGAACATCAGCACACCTGGGAATTTTATAAGCCCGTTGTTGAGGGCTGTGATTGATTCCATATCCAGATGGTTGGTCGGCTCATCCAGGATCAGTACGTTTGCCCCTGAAATCATCATCTTGGAAAGAAGGCAGCGCACTTTCTCACCTCCGGAGAGGACTTTGACCTTCTTCACTCCGTCTTCACCTGCGAAGAGCATACGTCCCAGGAAACCGCGGACATATGTCACATCCTTGATTTCAGAATACTGGGTGAGCCAGTCCACGATGATCAGGTCATTGTCGAATTCAGCAGTGCTGTCCTTGGGGAAGTAAGCCTGGGTGGTTGTGACTCCCCATTTATAAGTCCCTTCATCCGGCTCCATCTCACCTGTCAGGATCTTGAAGAGAGTAGTTTTTGCAAGTTCATTTCCGCCCACAAATGCCACCTTATCCTCATGGCCAAGGGTGAATGTGATGTTGTCCAGGATCTTCACACCGTCGATAGTCTTAGAAAGGCCTTCAACAGCCAGAACTTCATTTCCGATCTCGCGGTTTGGACGGAAATCAATGTAAGGATATTTTCTGCTGGAAGGACGGATCTCATCAAGCTGGATCTTCTCAAGGGCTTTCTTACGGGAAGTAGCCTGCTTTGATTTTGAAGCATTAGCGCTGAACCGGGAGATGAAGTCCTGCAGTTCTTTGATCTTTTCTTCCTTTTTCTTGTTGGCTTCCTTCATCTGTTTGATGAGGAGCTGGCTGGATTCATACCAGAAATCATAGTTTCCGGCATAGAGCTGGATCTTGCCGTAATCAATATCTGCTATGTGTGTACATACCTTATTCAGGAAGTAACGGTCATGTGATACTACGATAACAGTATTTTCAAAATTGATCAGGAACTCCTCCAGCCATTCAATGGCATCCATATCCAGGTGGTTGGTAGGCTCGTCCAAAAGAAGGATGTCGGGATTTCCGAAAAGCGCCTGTGCCAGAAGAACCTTCACCTTTTCGCTTCCGTTGAGCTCTGACATCATGGAATAGTGGATGGAAGTGTCGATCCCAAGGCCGTTGAGGAGCTGTGCTGCGTCAGATTCTGCCTCCCAGCCGTTCATCTCTGCAAATTCGCCTTCCAGTTCGCTGGCTCGGATACCGTCTTCATCTGTAAAGTCTTCTTTTGCATAGATAGCTTCTTTTTCCTTCATGATGTCATAAAGGCGCTGGTTTCCCATGATGACAGTGTCAAGTACTGGGAATGAATCATATTTGAAGTGGTCCTGCTGCAGGAAGGAAAGACGCTGTCCGGGAGTGATCACCACATCGCCGTTCGTAGTTTCCAGCTGCCCGGAAAGAATTTTCAGGAAAGTAGACTTGCCGGCACCATTGGCGCCGATAAGGCCATAACAGTTGCCCTCTGTAAACTTAATATTTACATCCTCGAACAACGCTTTTTTGCCGACCCGGAGGGTCACATTGTTTGCACTAATCATATCTCAACCTCATTTTCTTTGTTTCTTATCGGTAATTATCAGCATAGTCCCTTATATTGTAACCGAAAAATAAAAAAATGCAAGGAAAAAATTGCTTGACATCATAAAATTCCTATGCTAGAATTTATCCAATTAAATAGCTAAAGTCTAAGAACAAAAGGAGTACTGACGGAAGGTACATTACAGAGAGCCGGTCATGGTGGAAGCCGGCATGGAGAGCTGTCAGGAATGGATTTGGGAGATGCAAGGTGAAATTTCAGTAGCTGCAGCCGTGTCCTCACGTTACAGAGGGAAGATATCGAGAGCGGATGCTCTCCGTATTGGAAATGAGCCGGCTTTTATCACAGCGGGAACAGTTTCTGTGAACAGGTACTGTAACCGGAAGTGGATAAGAATCGGGAAAAAGGGTGGCACCACGTTTATATACGTCCCTGGTCAGAGAAGACCAGAGGCGTTTTTTTGTTCAGCTAATCAGCCAAACAAGTCCCTGGTCTGAAAGCAGATGTTAATAGTAAAGAGAAAACAGGAGGAACACTATGAAACGAATACTCAGAGCTTATAAGAAGACTGTCAGCATTGTAAATGAGACCGCAGTGGGACTGTATGAAGGGCTGGCGCAGGGAAAAAAGGGCTTTCTGCTGGAGAGCTATGATAAAAATAATGGAAGATACACTTTTTTTGGCGCAGAACCACAGGAAATCATCACTTCCAAAGGAAACAGCCTTGTTATTAAAAAATCTGATGGGAGTGAAGAGGTGAGGGAAGGCAATCCCCTGTCCCTTCTGAAAGAATATTATGATTCGTTTGAAGTAAGAAAAGATGAAGGGGAGCTGGCGTTCACAGGAGGACTTGTAGGCTGCCTCGGCTATGATTTTATACGGTATACGGAAGATCTGCCGGACAATAATTTTGATGAGATAGGGATCGAGACAGTCCAGTTTATGCTGGCAAAGGAATATATTGTGATCGACCATGTGGCAGAAACGCTCACGGGAGTCTGTCTGGAGGAAGACAGCCAGGAAGGGCGTGTAAGCGGCCTTGCAAGGGCGGAGGAGCTGATCAGCACTGCCAGGGTGAATATGACAGATGGAAGCGGGAGCATGGAGCATGACGGCATAATTGTAAATAAATCAGACGGACCCTGCCAATATGGTGAAAAGGTGGAGCGGATCAAACACTATATCAGGGAAGGGCATATTTTCCAGACAGTGCTGTCCCAGCGGTGGACTCTTGAGACGAAAAGAAAAGGGATCGACCTGTATAAGGAGTTGAGAGTCTTAAATCCCTCACCATATCTTTATTATTTTAATTTCGGAGAATTTGAAGTTATCGGCAGCTCACCTGAGATGCTGGTCAAGAAGACAGATAATAAAATATATACATGCCCGATCGCTGGAACAAGGCCGAGAGGGGCAGATGCGAAAGAGGATGAGAGGCTGAAAGAAGAGCTTCTGGGAGACGAGAAGGAGAGGGCAGAGCACGTAATGCTGGTAGACCTTGCCAGAAATGACATGGGACGGATCTCAGAGTTTGGAACTGTCAAGGTGAGCCAGTTCATGGATGTACAGAATTATTCTCATGTGATGCATATCGTGTCGCTTGTGGAAGGCAGATGCAGGAAAGGAATAAAGCCGCTGGACCTGGCAGCGTCGTTTCTGCCTGCGGGGACTCTCAGCGGGGCGCCCAAGATCAGGGCAATGGAAATCATTGATGAGCTGGAGGATATGAGGAGAGGGCTGTACGGCGGGGCTACGGGATATATTGACTTCAACGGCAATATGGACCTGTGCATTACCATCCGCACTATGATAAAGAAGGGCGAACTTGTCTATCTGCAGGCTGGCGCCGGCATTGTGGCAGATTCAGTGCCTGAGAAGGAATATCAGGAGTGCTGCAATAAGGTGATGGCGCTTGCCAAGACACTGGAAAGGGAGGAGAAATTATGATATTATTAATTGACAACTACGATTCATTTACTTACAACCTCTATCAATACGCAGGCACTTTTAATGATGATATCAAAGTTGCCCGGAATGACATGATCACAATTGAAGAGATAGAAGAAATGGCGCCGGAAAAAATCATTCTCTCCCCCGGTCCTAAAAGCCCTAAGGAAGCGGGAATCTGTATGGAAGTGGTAAGGCGTTTTTACAGGGAATTGCCGATCCTGGGCATCTGCCTGGGACACCAGTGCATCGGTGAAGCCCTGGGCGGGAAAGTTTCCTACGCAAAGGAACTGTTCCATGGAAAGCAGTCAGAGATCTGTCACGATATGACGAGTGTGTTTACGGGAATAGACACACCTATAAAGGCAGCCAGATATCATTCCCTTGCTGTCCAGGCTGAGGGACTCCCGGAAGAACTTAAGATCCTGGCCAGGACAGAGGATGGAGAGATCATGGCCATGAGGCACAGAGATTACCCGGTGGTGGGTCTGCAGTTTCATCCGGAATCTATTTATACAGAGCATGGGAAGAGGATCATTGAAAATTTTGTGAATGGGATAATATAATATAGAAGGAGTACCTGTATGATATTAGATGAGATTGTGCAAGATAAAAGGAAGAGGCTGCCGGAACATAAAGCCCTTGTCAGCCCTCAGAGGATGAAAGAGGAAGCGCTGGCCTGCACCAGAAAGCCTGTAAGCTTCCGGGAGGCCATAAGAAAGCCGGGGCTTTCTATCATCGGAGAATTTAAAAAGGCCTCCCCCAGCATGGGCGTCATTGAGCAGAAGATAGAGCTCACCGACAGGATCGGCCAGTACAACGCTTCAGTGGACGCGGTATCTTGTTTAACGGAGGAGGATCATTTCCTTGGAAATGTGGATTATTTAAAGCAGATAAGGAGGATTTCCCCGCTGCCCATCCTGAGGAAGGATTTTGTGATAGATGAATATCAGATCTATGAGGCAAAGGTCATCGGGGCTGACGCGGTCCTGCTCATAGCGGCCATTCTGGATGACAGTCAGCTGAGGCGCTTCTATGACCTGGCGCATACGCTGGGGCTGGATGTGCTTACGGAGGTGCACGATGAGTGTGAAATGGAGAGGGCGCTGAAACTGGATGTGGATATTATAGGAATCAACAACAGGAATCTGAAGGATTTTACTATCTCCCTGGAGACGACAGGAAGGCTTTCCAAGATGGTGCCGGAGGGCAGGCTTCTTGTTTCTGAAAGCGGAGTGGGTGAGGATGGGGACATTCTTTATCTGAAGGAATGCCATGTTGATGCCCTGCTGATCGGGAGGGCGTTTATGGAATCGGTAAATCCCGGGAACCTGGCCACAAGGTGGAAGGAGATATATTTGGGACATGAAGGATGAAAGTTTGGTAAAAGTTAAAATATGCGGTCTGACCAGCACAAAGGAAGCTTCCCTGCTCTATAAAAGCGGGGCGGACTATACAGGCCTTGTTTTGTTTTATGAGAAGAGCAGACGCAATAATACTGTGGCGAATGCCTGGCAGATACTGAGGTATGTACCCCGCGAGATACAGAGGGTAGCGGTCACAGTATCGCCTACTTTGGAGCAGTTAAAGCTGATTGAACAGATGGATTTCCATATCCTGCAGGTACACGGAGAACTGCGTGAGGAGGTGGCCAAAGCCGCAGGGCTGCCAATATGGAGGGCTTATAACATTTCAGGAGGCGAAATTCCTGCGCCTGGTGCATATGATGAAAAAATCACGGGCTATGTGCTTGACGGAGCAGTTCCGGGTGCCGGCAGAAGCTTTGACTGGAGCGCGCT
Organism: Murimonas intestini; assembly: GCF_024622195.1. NCBI lineage: Bacteria > Bacillati > Bacillota > Clostridia > Lachnospirales > Lachnospiraceae > Murimonas > Murimonas intestini. Next base: position 10,939 of record NZ_JANKBI010000028.1, on the reverse strand, counting down.
GGCTGACTTTGACAGACGCGGCAAAAAACTCATCCTCGCAGGCGGTCTGAAGGCGGATAACGTATGCCAGGCCATAGAGGCGCTTCACCCTGATGTGGTGGATGTGAGCAGCGGGGTTGAAACAGATGGCGGAAAAGACGCTGCAAAGATAAAAGAATTTGTGAGGAAGGTAAAACAATATGGATAAGTATTATGGAAAATTCGGCGGTCAGTATGTATCTGAATCGCTTATGAATACACTTGATGAACTGGAAAAAGCATTTGATGAGGCAATGGCTGATCCCTCATTTATTGAAGAATACAATTATTATCTGAAGGAATATGTAGGGCGTGAGACACCGCTGTATTTTGCACAGAGGCTGAGCAGAAAGTACGGCACTAAAATATATCTGAAGAGGGAGGATCTGAACCATACAGGCGCCCACAAGATAAATAATGTGATCGGACAGATCCTGCTGGCAAAGAGGATGGGAAAGAAAAAAGTGATTGCTGAGACAGGGGCCGGTCAGCATGGCGTCGCAACGGCTACAGGAGCGGCACTCTTTGATATGGAGTGTACAGTATACATGGGCGAGGAGGATATCAAACGCCAGGCCCTCAATGTGATGCGCATGGAGATGCTGGGGGCAAAGGTGGTCAGTGTGAGATCAGGCAGCAATACCTTAAAGGATGCCACAAATGAAGCCATCCGCACCTGGGCAAAGACGGCGGAGGATACTTTCTATATTATTGGTTCGGCTGTGGGCCCGTACCCTTATCCTAAAATGGTAAAAGAATTCCAGAGGGTGATCAGCAGGGAATCTAAGAGGCAGATACTTGAAAAAGAAGGACGCCTGCCTGATGTGGTGATGGCATGTGTGGGCGGAGGCTCTAATTCCATCGGCATGTTCGCTGATTTTATAGATGACAGGGGTGTTGAACTGATCGGGGTGGAGGCTGCCGGACTGGGGATAGAGACAGGAAAGCATGCCAGCGCCATGGCGCTGGGACAGCCGGGGACTCTCCACGGCATGCGTTCCTACCTGCTGCAGGATGATGACGGGAACGTCCAGCTGGCCCACTCCATATCCGCAGGTCTGGATTATCCGGGAGTAGGTCCTGAGCATGCTTATCTGAAGGATTCCGGCAGGGCCAAATACGTATCCATCACAGATGCGGAGGCTATGGATGCACTGATGGAGCTGTGCAGGCTGGAAGGGATCATCCCGGCAATTGAGAGCGCCCATGCTCTTGCATATGCGTTCAAAAAGGCAGGCAGTATGAAGGAAGATGATATCATGATAGTCTGCCTGTCCGGCAGAGGAGATAAGGATGTGAACACCATCGCGGATTATCTGGCAGGCAGGGGTTATCTGAATTAAGGAGAATATGTTGGCGCAAAACAAAAGCAGGAGGAGAAATGTCATGAACAGAATCGAAAATGCGATGGCTGCCCTTAAGGAAAAGGGTGAAAAAGCTTTTATTACATATATGACGGCAGGTCTTCCGGATATGGAGAAGACAAAGGAGATCATAAAGGTGCAGGAGGAGGCAGGGACAGACGTTATTGAACTGGGCGTCCCGTTCTCAGATCCGGCGGCGGACGGGCCTGTCATCCAGGATGCTTCATACCGTTCTATACAGCTGGGGACGAATATACATAAAATATTTAAGGCGGTGGAGGAAGTGAGAAATGAGGGATGTGAGATCCCCATCGTGTTTATGCTCTATTACAATACGATACTTCACTACGGAGTGGATGCGTTTGTGAAAAAATGCACCCAGGCCGGAGTGGACGGAATGATCATCCCGGACCTGCCTTTTGAAGAGCAGGGAGAAATAAAGGAAGCTCTGCGAAATACGCCTGACGCGCCGGTCCTGGTGCAGCTTGTATCGCCGGTGTCAAAGAAAAGAGTGCCCATGATACTGGAAGACGCCAGAGGGTTTGTTTATTGTGTTTCATCCATGGGTGTCACTGGACAGGCGGCTGATTTCCACAAGAATGTAATCAGCTACCTGGAAGAGGTGAAAGCAGTTTCAAAGATCCCTGTGATGATGGGCTTTGGCATCAGGACTGCTTCTGATGTGGAGCCTATGAAGGACATCATCGACGGGGCTATCGTAGGGTCACATTTCATCAGGCTCATGGAAGAGAGCGGCTATGATGCGGAAGCTGTGAAGGAGTACTGCGGTTCGTTTAAAAGTGAACTGAATCAGAAATAAAACCCGGTTCCGGTCCGGGCTTCCCGGTATGGAATACGGTAAATTTGGTATTGGTTGGAATTATGTGGCTTTCCGGTACGGAATGGCCGCGATCCGTCTAAAATGCGCTAAAGCCTTGAGTTTTCAAGGCTTTTCTGCGTTATAAAAATCTTGAGAAATATGTTGATTTTTAAGATGAATCGTGGTAGAATAAATTAAACCAAAAATAAAACAACACAAACAAACATGTAAGGAGGATATTTTTCATGGCTAACGAGTATGAAATCAAAAAATTGATGTGTGACATTGGTAAAAGAATCTACGACAGAAACATGGTAGCTGCTAACGACGGAAACCTTTCTGTTAAGCTGAATGACAACGAATTCCTTTGCACACCAACCGGTGTATCAAAAGGATTTATGACACCAGAATATATCTGTAAAGTAGATGCAAAGGGAAATGTGATCCAGGCTAACGGAAACTTCAGACCTTCATCTGAGATCAAGATGCACATGAGAGTTTATGAAAAGAGACCTGATGTCGGAGCAGTTGTACATGCTCATCCTACATTTGCAACAAGCTTTGCAATCGCAGGGATCCCTCTGACACAGCCGATCATGCCGGAAGCTGTTATCGCGCTTGGATGCGTTCCTATCGCTGAGTACGGCACACCTTCTACAGTTGAGATCCCGGACGCAGTTGAAAAATACCTTCCGTATTATGATGCAGTTCTTCTTGAGAATCACGGAGCGCTTACATGGAGCACAGACCTTCTGGCAGCTTACCTGAAGATGGAATCTGTTGAATTTTATGCAGAGCTGTTATACAAATCAAAAATGCTTGGCGGACCGAAGGAATTCGATAAAGAGCAGATCGCTAAGCTGTACGAGATCAGAAGAAAAATGGGACTTCCGGGAAAACATCCGGCAAATATCTGCGCAGAGCTGAACGGACCTTGCAAAGGATGTCATTCTACAGACGGACAGTGCAGCTGCGGAAGCAAAGATGCTGACAAACCAGATGTTGAAGCTATTGTAGCAGAAGTTACAAGAAAAATCCTTTCCCAGATGAAATAAGGAGGCACCATAATGGCTATTAACGAACAAGATATTCAAGACATTGTTCGGAGCGTCCTCAAAAACATGGTTACAGCCTCAGATACTTCTAAACCTGCCGGAACAGACAAAAAGCTCCTGGGCGTATTCGATGATATTGAAGATGCCATAGCGGCAGCGAAGGCAGCTCAAAAGGAAATCCAGCCAATGCCGCTTGAATTCCGTGAGAAGATCATCTCCAACATCCGCAGGAAGACTCTTGAAAACGCAAAATTATTTGCGGAACTGGGAGTGGAAGAAACCGGAATGGGCAATGTGGGACACAAGATCCTGAAACACCAGCTGGTGGCTGAGAAGACACCTGGCACAGAAGATCTTTCAACTATTGCCTGGTCAGGAGACAGAGGACTTACACTTGTTGAGCAGGGACCGTGGGGAGTGATCGGGGCCGTATGCCCGTCTACAAATCCCACAGAGACAGTCATCTGCAACAGTATCGGTATGATCGCAGCTGGAAATACAGTTGTATTTATGCCGCATCCGTCAGCCAAGAATGTTTCAAATCTGGCCATTGATATGGTGAACAGAGCCAGTGTGGAATCAGGCGGACCGGAAAACATCGCTGTTGCGGTGAAAGAACCGACAATGGAAGTAAGCAATATTGTGTTTAAACATAAAGATGTCAGCTTATTAGTGGCAACCGGAGGCCCGGGAGTAGTTACCAGCGTGCTTTCCTCAGGGAAGAGGGCGATGGGAGCGGGTGCAGGAAATCCGCCTGTACTGGTTGACGAGACAGCCAATATTCCAAAGGCTGCCGAGGACATCATCAACGGATGTACATTTGACAACAACCTGCCCTGCATAGCGGAGAAGGAAGTTGTAGCTGTGGATATGATAGCGGACGAGCTTATCTATCATATGGAGCAGGTTGGCTGCTACCATGCCAGCGAAGAAGAAGTGCAGAAGCTGATCCAGACAGTTTTCATTGAAAAGAATGGAAAGAGGACTCTGAACAGGAAATGTGTTGGCCGCAGCGCCAAGGTCCTTCTGGAGAAAATAGGCGTAGCTGTGGGCGATGAGATCCGCTGCATCATCTTTGAAGGTGAGAAGACAAACCCGCTTATCTGGGAAGAGCTGATGATGCCTATCCTTGGTATTGTGAGGGTGAAGAATGTAGATGAAGGAATCGCAGTTGCAGTCGAACTGGAACATGGGAACAGGCATTCCGCTCATATGCACTCTACAAATGTCAACAATCTGACAAAATTCGGAAAAGCAATCGACACGGCAATCTTTGTAAAGAATGCTCCGTCTTATGCAGCTCTGGGATTCGGCGGGGAAGGATATCCGACCTTTACGATCTGCAGCCGTACAGGTGAAGGCCTGACATCAACGAAGAACTTTACTAAGATCAGAAGATGTGTCATGGGCGATGCACTTTGCATCAGATAAGGAGTGATAGACGTGGAAATGAATATAGAAGCAATCGTTAAACAGGTGCTTGAAGAAATGCAGGGCAAGACACCGTCAGCTGCTCCGTCAGCACCGGCTGCATCAGCAGCTCCGGCAGCAGGCAGTATCCCGAAAACTTCAAGGGTTGCAATGCTGACAGCATTAGAGCACTATGATATTAAAGAATATCCCATCCCGGAGATCGGTGATGATGACATTCTTGTAAAAGTTGAAGGATGTGGTGTCTGCGGTACAGACGCACATGAATTCAAGAGAGATCCGTTCGGACTTATCCCGGTTGTTCTTGGCCATGAAGGAACAGGCGAGATTGTCAAAATGGGTAAGAATGTTAAAAAGGACAGCGCAGGAAAAGCACTTGCACTTGGTGACAAGGTTGTAACCTGCATGATCTTTAAAGATGATCCTGAAATTACAATGTTTGATTTGAATAAGCAGAACGTTGGCGGCGCTGATGTATATGGTCTTCTTCCAGATGATGATATCCATCTGAACGGATGGTTTGCAGATTACCTGGTAATCCGCGGCGGATCCAGCGTATTCAACGTAAGTGACTTAGATCTTGACAGCAGAATCCTGATCGAGCCGTGTGCCGTTCTGATCCACGCTGTTGAAAGAGCTAAAACTACAGGCATCCTGAGATTCAACAGCAGAGTTGTTGTTCAGGGATGCGGACCGATCGGCCTTATCTGTATCGCTATTTTAAAGACAATGGGCGTACAGAATATCGTTGCAGTTGACGGAGAGCAGAAACGTCTTGACTTCGCAATGGAGCTGGGCGCCAGCGCTACAGTAAACTTTAAAGATTTCAAGGGCACCGAAGCACTTGCAGGCGGAGTAAAAGATGCATTTGGCGGACATCTGGCAGATTTTGCATTCCAGTGTACAGGTTCACCTGTGGCTCATGCAAATATCTACAAATTTATCCGCAACGGCGGAGGACTCTGCGAGTTAGGCTTCTTCATCAATGGCGGAGACGCTACGATCAACCCGCATTTCGATATCTGCTCCAAAGAAATCACCATCGTAGGCTCCTGGGTATACACTCTGAGAGATTATGCTACAACATTTGATTTCTTAAAGAGCGCCAAAGCAATAGGACTTCCGTTAAATAAACTGATTACACATAAATTCCCGTTAGATCAGATCAATGAAGCTCATCAGACAAACCTGGCTATGTCAGGACTGAAGATTGCTATCGTAAACGAATAAGGAGTGAGGACCCATGCAGGAAGCAGCAGGAATTTTAGAAGTGTTTGGATGTGTGGCGGCATTTGTGGCAGCAGATGCAGCGGCAAAAGCAGCAGACGTCCGGATTGAATCTATAGATAAGAACAAGCCTGCCAATGCCGATTCATTGCCGGTTCCGCTCATCACCTGCCTGAAGATCAGGGGCAGCGTGGCAGCAGTAGAAGCTGCTATGGATGCCGCCGCAGAGGCAGCTAAGGGAGTCACAGGTGTCATCACGAGACATATCATTGCGGCGCCCACAGAGGATACGGAGAAGATGCTCCGCATCAGTGCCATCTAAGCGATAATTATTTACAATGACGCCCGGATGGTGTAAAATTAAAAATAGTTGAAGGTAAGCGTATATTAAGGAGGATTATAAAAATGACACAGGAAGCTTTAGGAATGGTTGAAACAAGAGGTCTGGTTGCAGCAATCGAGGCATCTGATCAGATGGTAAAGGCAGCAGACGTTGAATTAGTAGGAACAGAAAAAATCGGATCAGGACTTGTAACTGTTATGGTTCGCGGAGATGTGGGAGCTGTTAAGGCAGCTACAGAAGTTGGCGGAAACGCTGCAAGCAGACTTGGCGAGCTGGTAGCTGTACATGTGATCCCGAGACCGCATTCAGATGTAGAAAAGATTTTACCGACCATCTAATTTTAGTGGCGGCTTAAAGCAAAGGGAACGCGTATGAAATCGATAGGATTAATTGAATTGCCTAATATTACAGATGCGATTCAGGCGCTGGACGTTATGATGAAAACAGCGGAAGTCAAATTTCTTACTTGGGAGAAGAAATTGGGCGGGAGGCTTGTCACGATTATTGTTCAGGGAGAAGTTTCTGCGGTGACGGAAGCTGTGGAGGCTGCTAAGAGAAATGCAGTCGGCAATATCGTGGCTTCAGCAGTAATTGCAAATCCGCATGAAGAAACAATGAAGCTTGTGGCAGTAAGTGCGAGAAAATACGCATTCCTGCAGGAAAAATAAGCGTTCATCGGTTATTGCATGTGGAAGCCTGTAATAGCAGACTTATAGTTACTGTGACTGAGTGGACAGTAACGGTTTGTATGGTAACGCAGTAGAACAGTCAGGAAATATGAAGGAGGAATTCATAATGGATCTTCAGGCATTAGGTATGATTGAAACCAGAGGTCTTATTGCCTCTATTGAAGCAGCTGACCAGATGTTAAAGGCTGCTAATGTAGTATTGATCGGAACAGAAAAAATTGGTTCCGGGCTTGTAAGTGTTATGGTCCGCGGCGATGTAGGAGCTGTTAAATCAGCTGTTGAAGCCGGAAGCGCAGCAGCAGGCAGGCTTGGAGAAGTGATTGCTGTACATGTAATCCCGAGACCGCATTCAGATGTGGAGAAAATTCTTCCGCAGCTGTAATCAGTGAGTGAGACATAGGGTGCCAGGCGCGCGTCTGCACGCCAGGCACCCTTTCTTCTGTGAAAAGCCCTGCGGGGCTTTTATAAGAGCGGGATGAGAGAGGGAAAATCATGCAGGAACAACAATTAGTAGATGCGATTGCGAAACTTGTGATTGAGCAATTGAAGAATGTGGATGTATATAATCCGGAAGACAAGATTCCGGTGGGGATTTCTGCAAGGCATGTACATTTGTGCAGGGAAGATCTGGAGACACTGTTCGGTAAAGGCTATCAGCTGAATAAGAAAAAAGATCTCATGGGAGGCCAGTTCGCAGCCCAGGAATGTGTCACCTTAATAGGCACAAAACTCCGCGCAATAGAAAATGTCAGAGTTCTGGGACCGGAAAGAAGCAAGTCTCAGGTGGAAATATCCAGGACAGACGCAATTAAGTTAGGACTTACCGCACCGGTACGCCTTTCAGGTGATCTGGCCGGTTCTGCACCGATTGCCCTTGTTGGGCCAAAAGGTGTCGTTTATTTAAAAGAGGGTTGTATCATTGCTAAAAGACATATCCATATGTCCCCGGCAGATGCAGCTAAGTTTGGCGTTGAAGACAAACAGGTTGTAAAAGTCAGGTTTGAAAGCGGAAGAGGAGGCATATTGGAAGATGTGCCGATTCGTGTGGATGATTCATTTACGCTTGAAATGCATATTGATACTGACGAGGCAAATGGTTTAGGTATCGGCAAGGACATGGGTATCCTGATTAAGTAGTCAGGACCCTGGAAAAGAGGAAGACATGATTATAGGCAAAGTTGTAGGAACAGTAATTTGTACAAGAAAGAACAGTGATCTTGTAGGAAGCAAATTTCTGATTATAGATCCCATGGAAAAGATGAAAGCGCCGGATAATGAGCGCCTGGTGGCCGTGGACAATGTAGGGGCAGGTATCGGTGATATCGTACTGGTAACTACAGGGAGCTCGGCAAGACTTGGATGTGGAGATCAAGAATCGCCGATAGATGCCTGTGTTGTAGGTATTGTAGATGACCCACAAAAAATAGTCATAGTAGAATAGGTTGGAGTGAACTCAATGAACTTAGTAGATATGAAAAAAGCTTTATTCGATGGCGGGATTGTAGGAGCGGGCGGCGCTGGCTTTCCAACTTACGCAAAGCTTTCAGACCAGGCGGAGACCGTGATCCTTAACTGTGCGGAATGTGAACCTTTGATCAAAGTTGACAGGCAGCTGATGACGGATCATGTAATCGAGGTTCTTTCCGGAATGCAGATGCTGGTTGAGGCAATGGGCGCTAAAGAAGGAATCATTGCCGTTAAAAAATCCTACACAGCCTCAATTGAAGCTATAAACAGCAATATTGGAAGCTATAAGAGTCTGCGTCTTCATATCTTACCGGATATCTATCCGGCGGGTGATGAAGTCGTATTGATTTATGAAACCACAAAGAAGATCGTTCCCCAGGGAAAGATACCTATTATGGTAGGCTGTGTGGTTGTCAATGTGGAGACAGTGCTCAATACATATAATAAAGTCACAAGTGATACAAATGTTGTATCTAAATTTGTGACTGTTGCAGGTCTTGTAAACCATCCGGTGACAGTTGAGGTCCCGGTGGGCATTACAGTGAAAGATCTGATCGATATGGCCGGAGGAGTTTCCACAGAAGAGCATGTCCTGCTTATGGGCGGACCGATGACAGGGCGTATCTGCTCCCAGAATGATATTGTAACAAAGACAACAAAGGCGCTTCTTGTTCTGCCTCCCACATGTCCGCCAATTGAAAAGAGACAGAGAACAATTAAGCATAATCTGAGAAATGCCATGTCAGTCTGCTCACAGTGCTCGATGTGTACAACGCTCTGTCCGAGAAATCTGCTTGGACAGTCCATCAAACCTCATGAGTTCATGAGAGCGATCGCAAATGGAATAACAGACAATGTGGAACCATATCTGAATTCCTTCTTCTGCTGTTCATGCGGACTCTGCGAGATGTATTCCTGCCATCAGGATCTGTCTCCGAGAAGACTGCTGGATGAGTACAAGGGACGGCTACGTGCAAAGGGTGTGAAGATACCTGATAAACAGGGCAAGGGTGTTGCCGACAGTATGCGTGAGGAACGCCGTGTACCGGAACATCGTCTTGTTAACAGGCTGGGCCTTCATTCTTTTGATATCCCGGCACCGATGTCAGGATGTCCAAAGGAGATTCAGGAAGTGAAGCTGATGCTCCGCCAGAATATCGGGGCGCCTTGTGTGCCGGCTGTTAAGGTGGGAGACACCGTGACAGTGGGACAGCAGGTGGCAGCTCCGCCCGAAGGTGCACTTGGAACCTGTTTACATGCAAGTATCGCCGGAAAAGTTACGGCAGTTACAGACAATTACATCAGTGTCCATGCATAATGGAACTGATCAGCCTGCACGTCAGGCTGTGTGGCCCAAAAACATTACTGTTCACTCCGTGACCAGTAATCTAAAAACCACATAAGAAAGTCATGAGATGGAGATGAAAACGATGAAGGCAATTGGAATGGTAGAATATAAGACTGTTTCCACAGGTATTAAGGCCGCTGACCTTATTGTGAAAACAGCAGAGGTTGAGCTGATTCAGGCTCAGACAGTCTGCCCCGGTAAGTTTATCATTTTATTTACCGGCGATTTAAGTGCGGTCAGAGTTTCCGTTGATGCTGCCAAGAGAGAGTATCCGGAAAGCATGATTGACAGTTTTGTGCTGGGCAACCCGCACGAATCTATTTTCAAAGCACTTACATGTACGGCAGAGATCGATGATGTACAGGCATTAGGTGTTGTAGAGACATTTACAGGCGCTTCTGCGATCGTGGCAGCAGATCACGCTGCAAAGACTGCACAGGTGGATATTTTTGAGATCCGTATCGCGCGTGGTATGTGCGGAAAATCATATCTGCTCCTGACAGGAACAGTAGCCGCTGTCTCAGAGGCTGTTGAATCGTCAGTCGCATTGATTAAAGAAGAAGGACTTGTCCTGGATTACGCTGTAATTCCTAGTCCGTCAAAAGAGTTTGTAAAGACTTTGATTTAATCCTTAATATATGTTTGTTGATTGAAGGGGGCGCTGCGGCGTCCCCTTTTTGTGTTGCGGGTTGAGGGGGGACAGAACCACGGATCTCTCCGCGGATCCCGCAGCCTAAGATTTTCATCTTCCTCACTATAGTCCTTCACAACGAACCCCACCGCTCCCCTTCCTGACGGCGCCAAGTTTATCGGCACAAAGCTGGCTGTTATAAGCAGACTTGGGTTGGGGCGGAAAACTACTATGTATACGAATGAGTTTAGTTGAAATAGAGTACCCTGTCTATTTTAAATATGCCAAATAACTGATTCCACCATGTTCCGGGAATCCAATAAGGTAGTGGTTTCACCCACACGCCACCACCCGCTGATTCACTGCCTACAATGCAAAGCGTCCTCCCCGCTTCTAATCATCTAAACAGCTATTTTCCTCAAAATCATTCATAACCCAAATTCTTTAAACAGCTTCTTCTGCCATTCTTTGTCACTTGCTGCTTTGACAATATCCGCAGTTCTGTTTTGAAGGGCGAGAAGTTTGTTTAACTGGTTTATTCGCGCT
>NZ_JANKBI010000027.1:0-60854 GCF_024622195.1 Murimonas intestini | reverse complement strand
AGCGAGGAGATGAAACTCTTAGGCCCCGAAGAATGCGGTCAGCAAAAGTGAGCGCTTGCGCTCAAGGCCGGAGCTGTTTGAGGGGCGGTTGCATCAGCAAACGCACCGAGTTTCCGGCCGCCTTTTGCGTTTCAAGCATTCTCCGGGGCCTTAGAGTTTCACGACGCAGCGGTTGGACTGAACCACGAACCCTCCCGCCCGCCTGTCCCTGCCACTGATTCACTGCCTACAATGCAAAGCGTCCTCCCCGCCTCTAATCCGCTAAACAGCAACATTGGAAAAAACTGGAAATATTCCCCTCCCACTTTTGGATATATACTGTTAGTTGGCAATGACAACATAGGATGAAGGCGTGGCGGCCCGCTGTGCCGTGGGGATGGCAGCTTGGGCTTATATGCGGACTAGGAGGATGAATTATGGAGAAAAAAGTATATGGTTATGTCAGGGTATCTACAAAGGAGCAGAATGAAGACAGGCAGATGATTGCCCTGGAAAATTTTCAGGTGAAGCCTGACAGGATCTTTATGGATAAGCAGAGTGGAAAGGATTTCCAGAGGCCGGAGTACCAGAAAATGATCAGGAAACTAAGAGAAGGCGATCTGCTGGTTATCAAATCTATTGACAGGCTGGGCAGGAATTATGAGGAAATCTTGGAGCAGTGGAGGATATTGACAAAGGAAATGCGGGTGGATGTGGCTGTTATTGACATTCCGCTGCTGGATACAAGGAAGACCGAGGATAATCTGACAGGTACTTTTATTGCGGATCTGGTGCTGCAGATACTTTCTTATGTGGCTGAGACGGAGCGTGAAAATATAAGGGCGAGGCAGGCGGAGGGAATCGAGGCAGCCAGAAGAAGAGGGGTGCGTTTCGGAAGACCAAGGAAAAAAATACCACAGCAGTTTTGCTATCTGCAGGAACTGTGGACAGCGGGGAAGATCGCATCCCGGGAGGCGGCCAGGCAGCTGGAGATCTCACAGGATACATTTTTGCGCTGGGTTCGTGAGGGAACAGTGAAAGGTGTGCTGAATGATCCGGTTATTGGTCACGGAGGGAATAGTAACGAACAGTAACATAGTAATAACAGGATTCAGAATTAGGCTTGAATTTATGGCAGTGAAGTGTTAATCTGTATATATTGAGCGGATCAGTATAAAATATAAAGAAAAGAAATGGTCCGTAATTAAGCAAAGGAGGGAAAATAAGTGGACATATGTGGTCGAAGTCAGAAAACAGACAGTGATATTCACTTGCGGGCCTGCAGATTACTGTGCCGCTTATTCCCGCGGGCAATGAGCCGGGTGAACATGCCTGCATGTGCATACGGTGAATGCTGCGAGGGGCAAAGACCCCGCTGCTCTGCAACGTTACAGGTTTGATGCCTGGTTTGCTGGCAGACAGGGCTTTGGTTTTTCCGCGCACAGTCTGAGGGGATCATATGCCCTGAATCAGCAGGAGGATTTTTTGCGTGTTCAAGTGGATATCGCCGTACAGGAATTTTTCTATACCTGTACGGCGTTGTTTTGTTTTTGCTGAGGCCTCACTGTAATTAATGAAACAGGAGGATAAACCAGTGGAAAAGGAATTTGATTTTGAATTAATGCTAGAATACCTGAACAGGAGAGATTACAGAAGTTTCAGGAAAGTTTTAGAAGATGAAAATGAAGTAGATGTGGCAGAGCTTATAGAGGAATTGCCGTCTGAGAAGGCGGCTGTGGCTTTCAGGACTTTACCCAAGGAAATGGCGGCCGAAGTGTTCTCAAACCTTCCGCCGGAAACACAGCAGGTCATTATCGGCGCTGTGACGGATAATGAGCTGTCAGAGATCATGGAAGACTTGTTTGTTGATGATGCAGTGGATATGCTGGAGGAGCTGCCGGCAAATGTGGTAAAGCGTGTGTTAAAGAATGCTGACCCGCAGATGCGCAGGCTGATCAACCAGTTTTTGAGATATCCGGAGAATTCTGCCGGGAGCATAATGACGGCAGAGTTTATTGACTTGAAGAAAAATATGACAGTAAGTGACGCGATCAAAAGGATCAGGCGTACAGGCGAGGACAGTGAGACTATTTATACCTGTTATGTGACTGACAGGTCCAGGAAGCTGGAGGGCATCGTGACTGTTAAGGACCTGCTTCTATCTGAGGATGACACTCAGATAGAAGAGCTTATGGAAACAGATGTGATCACGGCAGTTACAGAGGAGGATCAGGAAGAAGTAGTATCCAGAATGATGAAGTATGACTTTATAGCCATGCCGGTGGTAGATAATGAGAACAGGCTTGTCGGCATAGTGACAGTCGATGATGTTATGGATGTCATGGAAGAAGAGGCTACGGAGGACTTTGAAAAGATGGCTGCAATGGCGCCTTCTGAGAGGCCGTATCTAAAGACAAATGTGTTTGAACTTGCAAAACACAGAATTATGTGGCTGCTCGTCCTTATGGTATCAGGTATGATAACAGGCGGTATCCTTGGCAAGTATGAAGCTGCTTTTTCCGCCCTGCCGATGCTTGTTACATTTATTCCCATGCTAACAGATACAGGGGGAAATGCGGGCAGCCAGAGCAGCACGCTTGTTATAAGAGGTATGGCGGTAGGAGATATCCTGCCAAAGGATTTTTTGAAGGTTTTCTGGAAAGAGCTTCGTGTCAGTATGCTTGTGGGTGCTGTACTGAGCGCAGTCAATTTCATACGTCTGGCTATTACTTATCCGGGAAATGAGATGGTGGCATTTACAGTAGCGATCGCCATGTTTGCAACTGTTATGATGGCAAAGACTATAGGCGGCATACTGCCAATGGCTGCTAAGCTGCTGCATGCTGACCCGGCTATTATGGCGGCACCGCTTATTACGACTATAGTAGACGCTTTTTCACTGATCATTTACTTTAATGTGGCGCAGATGCTGCTGCCCATATGATGACTCCTTTATTTTAAGCTCCTTCATTTAAAACTCCTTCACTTTTACAATCCGGCATTATTGCCATATCTGTCGGTTGATAAAGCAAAGGAGGAATGTTATATTGAATTCATACGGCAGTTGGATGCTGGTGTTATGTTTTTTGAAAATACAGCTGCAAGATTATGGTGCCCGACAGCAGGGCAGCAGTATAAAGAAGGAGAATCATAATGGATATGTATTCAAGCATTTTCAATCGAAAGTCAACACGAAAGTTTGACGCTGAGCCTCTTTCAGTTCAAGCGATGAGAGATTTTAAGGCATTTGTGGCAGGTATAAAACCGCTGCTGCCTGATGTGACACTCAGCCATAAGATTGTGGGCGCAGATGAGGTTAAAGGGATGGCACTTCCTAAAGCTCCCCACTTCCTGCTCATTTCAGGGAAGGAACATCCTTTGCGGAATACAGCAGCGGGATTTCTGTATCAGCAGGCGGAACTTTATCTTTACTCTAAGGGCTATGCCACCCGCTGGCTTACAAGTGTCAAACCGAGACAGACTGATCCGGATTTCATAATCGGAATCGCTTTTGGCAAACCGGATGGCTCTGCGTCAAGAGAGCCAGATGAATTTGACCGCAAGCCCCTTGCCGAAATTTCCAGGGGGTCAGATACGCGTCTGGAAGCAGTGCGGCTTGCGCCGTCAGGAATGAATGGACAGCCATGGTATTTTATAGTGGATGGGAATGCGATCCATGTCTATTATAAACCCAGTCTTGGCGGGATAATGGGCAGGCTTTATCATTTTACTGATTTGGATGTGGGTATTGCCCTCGCACATTTGAAAGTGGCTGGGGAACACGAGGGAAAGAAATTTTGTTTTACCGTAAATAAGAGCAGCGCACCGGCATCTCCGAAAGAGTTTGTGTATGTAGGAACAGTAGAATAATCAGCAGTTTTACAGGCCCATCGCTGATGCAGTGGGCCTGTCTGGTTACTGTTAACACGCCACTATCCCGCGAGGTGTTTTCGTGCGTATTTTGCACGAATATCCCGAGTTTTGCAGCGCGAAACGGCGTTCTTTGCCGTTTCTGTGCATCGCGGAGCGTGTTACTGGTCACGGAGTGAACAGTAACCCTGTCCGATTATTTCTGCAGGAATTGTTTGTCAAATTCCGGGTTAAAATAATAGAAGTTTTTAGAATCCAGATGTTCTTTTGTATTCTCCAGAGCTTCTCCGAAACGCTGGAAGTGGACGATCTCTCTTGTCCTCAGAAATTTCAGCGGTTCACGGACCTCAGGGTCTGTGATGACACGCAGCAGGTTGTCGTAAACAGTACGCGCTTTCTGTTCAGCAGCCAGGTCTTCTGTGAGGTCGGCGATGGCATCTCCTTTTGACTGGAATTCAAGTGCAGTGAAGGGAACACCTGCAGCCGCCTGGGGCCAGAGGCCTGTGGTATGGTCCACATAGTAGGCATCGAAGCCGGCCTCTTTCGCCTGCTCTGTTGTCAGGTTTTTTGTAAGCTGATAGACCATGGCACAAATGATTTCCATATGGGCAAGCTCCTCTGTGCCAATGTCTGTCAGCAGCCCGCCTACAGATTTGACAGGCATAGAATAGCGCTGGGCCAGATAACGCATAGACGCAGACAGCTCTCCGTCAGGTCCGCCATACTGGCTGATGATCAGCTGGGCTGTTTTAGGACATGTCTTTGTTATTTTTACTGGAAACTGAAGACGTTTTTCATAGCACCACATTAACAGCACACTCCTTCCCAGGGCATAGGCCCTTCCTGCCAGCAGCCTTCACAGTCGGGTGTAAGGGGGTAATGATTCTGGGCAAACTGTGAAAGCAGCTGTTTCCTTTTAGTTACAAGTTCTTTTTTTATATCTGCCGGTGCCGTGTCCGCAGGATGAGTATCCATATAGAGACGCAGATCATCCAGTACAAAGCTGACTGTCATGATCTGAAGCAGAAGCTGTGTCTGTTCGTTTCCGGAAGATAAATTTTCAGACTGCGGGAGTGCGCTTATGGCGGACCCAAGCGGTGTCTCGGCAGCGGATTCAGCCGCATAAAAAGGCATGTTAAGACAAGGAAAGACAGTGCCGTTCAGAAGCGCTGTGTTTTCATCATAGAGTCTTTCCCACTGCTGTATAGGGACGCTGGCAATGGCTAAATTCTTATTTTCCATGAGTAAGCTCCTCTCTTGTGATTTGATTATCAAGCTGCATCAATAGTATATGTAAAAACGGACATATTAAATTGGTAGATTATACTGTAAGCAGGCCTTTTAGGCCTTTAAATGACGTAATTGACTAATTATGTAAAAATTATACATAAATTGTTGGAAATTCTTCTTTTAAATGTAAAAAATCTTGCATCGCAGAGGCGATTGTGGTATAGTGTTGAGGATGGTATATAGAAATTTTGCACAGTAGTTCGTTAAAGTAAAAGTAAATATGACGCGCCAAAACATTCCATGGCGGTTCCCCCATGGAATGTTTTATATCACAGGAAATTACACAGTAATTTCCTGTGATATAAAACAATCTCTGATTACAGGGTACGCTGAGCGTACCAGGAGGATGGCGGTTTACCTTCCGGTATAGGCGCACGGGGACCAAAAGGGTTCCTGCTCAAAGAAGAGACGGCCGGTGTTCCGGGCGTCATTGTTTGGCCTAAAATGTCCGTGCAGGAATAATAGTTGTTTTTCTCAGAAGAACAGACGGGCAGAGAATGCTGAAAAACCAGGGAATCCGGGTGCTTCCGGTGACGGACATTATCAGCGGAATGATATTACCATTATAAAGAGAAAAGGAGTGTTTTAGTTTGGCTAAATACGTTGGAAAAAGAGTCCTTCTCGCAATCGTGACATTGTTCATCATCTGCGGAATCACATTCTTTGCTATGAATGCGATACCCGGCGGCCCATTTGATGGAGAGAAGGCGGTATCACCAGAGGTTAAGGCGGCCATGGAAAAAAGGTATAACCTGGACAAGCCTGTACCCGAGCAGTTCGTGATCTATATGACGAATATGCTGCAGGGGGATTTTGGAATCTCTCTTAAAACAGGCCGGGATATTAAGACTACAATTTTTGAGTCATTTAAAGTATCTGCAAAATTAGGAGGAATGGCGATCCTTGTGGCGTTGGCACTTGGATTGGTATTTGGGAGTATTGCGGCTTTGACGAGGAATAAGCTGCCCGACAGGCTGATAATATTCTTTTCGACCCTGTTCACGTCGCTGCCTAACTTTGTGCTGGCGACCTTGCTGCTGCTGGCATTTTGTATCAAGTTGAAGTGGGTGCCGGTGTGGGATCCTAACCACCCGAACTACATTCTGCCTGTCATTGCACTTTCAGCCTATCCTATGGCTTACATAACAAGGCTTACAAAGACAAGTATGCTGGATGTCATGGGGCAGGATTATGTGCGTACTGCCAGGGCCAAGGGTGTGGCGCGCCTGAAAGTTATTTTTAAACATACCCTCCGCAATGCCCTGATTCCGGTTGTTACTTATGTAGGGCCTATGACGGCTTATATCCTGACAGGATCACTTGTTGTAGAGAAAATCTTTACAATTGGCGGTTTAGGATCAAAGTTTGTAGAAAGTATTACAAACCGTGATTATACGCTTATTATGGGAACGACGATTTTCCTGGCAGTGCTCATGGTTACCATGAACCTGCTTACAGATATTGTCTATAAGGCGGTAGACCCGCGTATTAAACTTGATTAGGAGGAGGCCGGAATGTATAATTTAGATAAAGATATTGATAAGATGCCTAAGAAGTCTCCTTTGAGCTTACAGATTGATTTACAGAAGTTTGAGAAAGCGACAGAGGAAGAGAAAAGGCAGCAGGATGTAATGAGCGAGTCTGTTTCCTTTTTCAGGGATGGTATGCGCAAACTGAGGAAAAATCCTCTTGCTATGGGAAGTATCGTAGTTCTTATACTGATTGTTGCTATGATTTTTATAGTACCGCATGTGGTACCGTATGAGTACTCACAGATTATAACTGTAAATGGAAAGAGGGATAAGACCGCGACTAATATGGGACCGTTCCAGTATTCAGAAAAGGAGCAGGCTTATATTGATGAAGGCGGAAAGATATTTCCTCATATCATGGGAACTGATGAGCTTGGGCGTGATTACTTTGTGCGTGTTATATACGGTACAAGAGTATCACTTACAATTGGTGTGTTTGCTGCGCTGATTGTACTGCTCATTGGTGTGCTCTATGGAAGTATCTCGGGATACTTCGGAGGCAAGGTTGACCTTGTAATGATGAGAATCGTGGATATAATATATTCGCTGCCTGACATGCTGATGGTGGTTCTGCTGTCTGTTGTACTGAAAGAAGTACTCAGTGTAGAAAGTATTCCTGCATTAAAAAATATAGGTACGAATATGCTGTCAATGTTCATCGTGTTCGGCCTTCTGTACTGGACAGGTATGGCCCGTCTTGTGCGCGGTCAGATCCTCACAATCAAGCAGAATGAATATATTCTTGCAGCTAAAGTCAGCGGCGCCAAGTCCAGCAGGATTATCCGCAAGCATATCCTGCCCAACTGTATCAGCGTTATTTTTATTTCAGCGGCGCTGCAGATACCGTCAGCAATCTTTACAGAGAGTTTCTTAAGCTTTATTGGTCTTGGAGTACAGGCACCTATGCCGTCTCTTGGATCACTGGCCAATGCAGCCAGGGCCGGACTCAGTGCGTATGCTTATAAGCTGATATTCCCGTCGATTATGATCTGTCTGATCACGCTGTCTTTCAATCTGCTGGGTGACGGGCTGCGAGATGCATTTGATCCGAAATTAAGGAGGTAATTGTTATGAGTGAAAATATACTTTCAGTAAAGAATCTTCATACCTCCTTCCGCACGGACAACGGGGAGGTAAAGGCAGTAAACGGTGTTTCATTCAATCTGGACAAGGGAAAGATTCTTGGTATCGTAGGAGAGTCCGGTTCGGGAAAATCCGTTACAGCTTATTCTATTATGCGTATACTGGAGAGTAACGGTGATATATCGGAAGGCCAGGTGCTCTATAAAGGCCAGGATATCACAAAGTTTACAGAAAAGCAGATGAGGGAATTCCGTGGAAAATGCTGTTCTATCATTTTCCAGGATCCTATGACAAGCCTGAATCCTGTATTTACAGTTGGAAATCAGTTAAAAGAAGCGATCCAGCTTCACACAGACAGAAAAGGAAAAGATGCAGAAGCACGTGCTATTGAAATGCTCACACTGGTAGGTGTAAATGAACCTGAAAAGCGTGTGAAACAGTATCCTTTTGAGCTGTCAGGCGGTATGCGCCAGCGTGTTATGATCGCCATGGCTCTTGCGTGTGAGCCTGACATCCTGATTGCAGATGAGCCTACGACTGCACTTGATGTGACGATTCAGGCGCAGATTCTGGAACTGATGCAGGATCTGCAGAAAAAATTTGGAATGGCAATTATTATGGTTACACATGATTTAGGTGTAATAGCCGATATGTGCGACGAGATCATTGTACTGTACGGCGGCCGTGTCTGTGAGAGAGGAACAGCGGAAGATATCTTCTACCGTCCTCACCATGAATATACAAAAGGACTTCTCTGTTCTATACCGAATGTTGACAAGATTGGCGAGAAGCTTATTCCGATCCCGGGTACACCGATCAACCTGCTGAATATGCCGAAAGGCTGCGCTTTCTGCCCGCGCTGTGAAAACGCCATGAAGATCTGTATCGAGGAAGTACCGCCTGAAATGCAGATGCCTGACGGACACTTTGCGTCCTGCTGGCTAAATGTAAAAGCAGAAATGGAAGCAAAGCAAGGAGGCAAGAACAATGAGTAAGACACAGAACAATATGAAAAGTGAATATCTGGTAGAGGTCAAAGACCTGAAACAGTATTTTCCTATAAAAACAGGTTTTATGCAGACAACCCCTCTTAAAGCGGTGGATGGTGTTTCATTTGCCATCAAGCCGGGCGAGACTCTTGGACTTGTAGGGGAATCAGGCTGCGGTAAGACTACAGTCGGCCGTTCCATGCTCAGGCTCTACACGCCGACTGGCGGCGAGGTGATTTATAATGGAGAGCAGGTAAATGCATCCACTATAAAACACATGAGAAAAGAAATGCAGATGGTATTCCAGGATCCCTATTCTTCTCTTAACCCGCGTATGACGGTGGAAGATATCATCGGTGAGCCTCTGGATGTATATAAGCTTTACTCTTCAAAGGGAGACCGCCGTGACAAGATCATACATCTGATGGAGCTGGTTGGATTAAATGCAGAGCATGCAACGCGCTATGCCCATGAGTTCTCAGGAGGCCAGCGCCAGCGTATCGGTATTGCCAGAGCTCTGGCAACAGACCCGAAGTTTATAGTCTGTGACGAGGCAGTCAGCGCACTCGACGTGTCTATCCAGGCACAGGTCATCAATATGTTTGAAGAACTCCAGGATAAATTAGGAGTGGCATATCTTTTTATAGCCCATGACCTGCTGGTAGTGCATCATATATCTGACAGGATAGCTGTTATGTATCTGGGAAGGGTAGTAGAGATCGCAGATGCTGATGAGCTGAATGATAAACCAATGCATCCGTATACACAGTCCCTGCTGAGTGCAGTTCCATATCCTGACCCGAAAATGGCTAAGGAGAGGAAACGTATCGTACTTGAGGGAGATGTGCCCAGTCCTCTGAACATGCCCACAGGCTGCGCATTCCGTACACGCTGTAAGTATGCGACAGAGCGTTGCGCCCAGGAATGCCCGTCTCTGACAGACCGCGGTAATGGTCATCAGGTGGCGTGCTGGAATAAATAAGGCTGCCTAAAAGGTAATATCAGGACAAAATTGAAAAAATTGGCCTGAAGATTTAATAATTTTTGATACAATTTGTCCTTTCTTTTTTGGAAAGAACATTGTATAATATAAAACAACCAAATTTATACATGGGAGGTATAATCTATGAAGAAAAAGTATTTAGCATTAGTGCTCTCTGCGTCCATGGTTATGGGCATGATGGCAGGATGCGCTTCTGGAACAGGAAGTGAAACAACAGCTCCGACAGAGGCAGAAACAGCAGCAGAACTGACAACAGAAGCCAACAAGACAAAAGCGGCAGCAGAGACAGAGGCTGAAGAAACAGAAGCAGCTACAGAGGCAGCTGAAACAGAAGCAGCAGCTGAAGGTGAAACAGAGGCAGCTACAGAGGCAGCAGTTGAATCAGCAGGCCACGGACCATCCAGCGAGGCAGCTCCTGCATGGGAAGTTTACAATCAGAGAATCGCTGATATCAGGGTTGAGACAGACCTTGAAAAACGTGAGGCTATGATGCATGAGGCAGAAGATGAGCTGATGAGCACCTGGGCAGTTATTCCGCTGTATTACTACAATGATGTATATATGCAGAAAACTGATGTGGACGGAATCTACAGCAACCTTTTCGGATTTAAATATTTTGGATTTGCTACAACTCCGACAAACACTCTGGCACTTCAGATCGCATCTGAGCCTAATAAGCTGGATCCGGCCCTGAACTCTACAGTAGACGGTGCCTGCCTTGCTATCCTGGCATTCTCAGGACTGTATATGTATGACGAAGAAGGACAGCTTGTTCCTGACCTGGCAGACGGCTATGAGATGAGTGAAGACGGACTTTCTTATACATTTACAATGAAAGACGGACTGAAATGGTCTGATGGAACAGAACTGTCAGCAAAGGATGTAGAGTACAGCTGGCAGAGACTTGCTAATCCTGAGACAGGTGCTGACTACGCATACCTGACAGACATCATCGCTCAGAAAGAAGATGGAACTCTGGATGTGGCAGCTTCTGAAGACGGAAAGACATTTACAGTTAACCTGAAAGCTCCTTGCGCATACTTCCTTGACCTGTGTGCATTCCCGGCATTCTATCCGGTACCTCAGGCAAGTGTTGAAGGCTCTGAAGGATTTGCTGACAACCCTGGCGACTGGTGTACAGAAGCAGGCTTCGTATCTTCAGGCCCGATGGTATGTACAGGCTGGAAACACAATGAATCCATGACTTATGAGAAGAACCCGAACTACTACAATGCAGACAGCGTTACACTTGAAAAAATCGAATTCATGTTAAGTGATGATGATACAGCTATCTGGAATGCATTCAAAGATGATTCTCTTCAGTTCATCGATACAATCGCAACAGATATGATGGAAACAGCTAAACCTATGCCTGAATTCCACAAAGTTCCTACACTGGGAACATACTACTGCGGATTTAACGTAAACAGTGATCTGTTCAAAGGCAAGACAATCGAGCAGGCAGCAGCTATGAGAAAAGCTATGTGTCTCTTAATTGACCGTCAGTATATTGTTGATTCTATCGCTCAGGCTGATCAGGAAATCGCAAATACATTCATCCCGACAGGAATGGCAGACGGAAACGGCGGCGAGTTCAGAAAGAATGATGACGCTTATACCTACCCATTAGAAGACAAAGTTGGTTACTATGATCCGGAACTCACAGATGCTAATATCGAAGAAGCTCAGGCTCTGCTTGAGAGTGCAGGATATCAGTTTGATGAAAACGGAATGCTTTCAGCAGATACACCGATCACTATGACATACCTGACAAATGATTCTGAAGGTAATGTTAAGATTGGTGAAGCTATCCAGCAGGATTTAGCAGCAATTGGCATCACAGTTACTGTTGAGACACGTGAATGGTCAGTATTCCTGGATGAAAGAAAATCAGGACAGTTTGACTTCTGCCGTGAAGGCTGGTTAGCAGACTACAATGACCCGATCAACATGCTTGAAATGTGGGAAACAAATTCTGGAAACAATGATATGCAGTTTGGTAGATAATATTTGATTAGAGTGCCTATGGGAGGCGTTGCATTTGCAGCGTCTCCTGTTTTATTTTACAGGGTGTGTCCAGCAGAGGTGCTCCGGTTCACTGAAAACAGCACAGTTGTATTCGTTAATAACGAGAAAGCAGCTGATTCAGCGAGAAAATCGTTACAAGAAAATGGAATAGAAATATAAAATGGTTTTATCAATGTAGAAAAACAACTTTTAATATCAAGATAAAGTAAAATAAAAATAGGAATTCATTCTACTATATCTTCTGAATGGTATGTTATAAAAGAAGATTACTGTTAAGCAGTAATAAATCACCTCATGAATAAGGGACCAGAGGAGTTGAGGTGCCGCAGGCAATTTTTGCCTTTTAAAAATCACCATTTTGGAAAACAATACCTATATAAAAATAAAAATTTGTCAGAAAAGGTACACATTTTCGTTCATCTATTGTATAATAAAAATATGGTTCGGCTGAAAGTGCAGATGATGATATATATTTTTTGCATGTTTTGTATATTTTCTGAGATATACGATAGAAAATAGAGGTCGAAAAAAAAGCACACCTTATCGTGGAGTGCTGTAAATGATACCCACAGGAGTGGATATTCTTACGCACGACAAGGTGTACTATATCTGACGGTGGTGGATATGGAGAAGAAAAGTGTTCATTGGTATTGGAGAACAGGCCTGTTATGGCTTATATTTTTGTTTTTTGCTCTGATATCTGTAAAGGCAGAGGCGGCGGGAAGTACATTCGAGTTTTTTTATGATAATGCCTGCGCATCATGCAGTGAAGATGAAAAAATATATGAGATATTTGAGGATGAGCTTTCTAAAGAAGAGAGAGAACAGATGGACTATGAGATCCGGACCTACAATGTATTTCATAAATCAAATAAAGAGCTTTTTGAAAAAAGGATACAGGAGAGCGGCAGGAGCAGGGAAGATTGTGGTCTGCCGGTACTTATAGCTAATGGAAAGTGGCTGTGCGGATATGACCAGATCAAAAGCACTCTGAGGGGTGCTCTGCTTGGAGATGAAGATTCATTAAAGCAAACAGAGGAGACTGCGGCTGATGGCGAAAAGCCGGCAGAAGATATTGTATCTGATGAGAATACATCATCATTTAATGAAAAATTTTTAGACGGACTTGAGGAATATGGTTTTACCAGCCAGGACAAGGTAATGCTTTTATTTACTACATATTCATGTGATGACTGCAATAGAGTGAAAGATTATCTGAAAGACGAGGATATAGCCGGGAATATCAGCGTACTGGAATTTAACATTGCTGAGGGCGGATACGTGGAAGTCCTTCAGGAATTATTTGAATTATACAGGGTGCCTGAAGCATCCAGGAAGGTTCCTATTGTATTTTACGGAAAGAACGCCATTGCCGGCGCTGATGATATCTGCAGCAGACTGAAAGACAGTATAGAGAGCGAAGATACTTCTTATCAGGCGCTCAGGGAAGAGCTTGACGGCCTTTCAGAGAGCCGGGAGGAGGGAAAAGCTTCCAGCCTTCTTGCGTTATTCGGCGCGGGGCTTCTCGCAGGTTTTAATCCGTGTTCTATATCCATGCTGCTGATGCTGTTTTCAATACTTTTGACAGCCCAAGCCTCAGTGCTGAAAAATGGCGCTCTATATCTGGGAGGCAAATACCTGACATATTTCGGGCTGGGCGTGGGAATCTATTTCGCGGCATCCATGATCGATCAGGAAGTGCTGGATGCAGCGGGCAAGGCGGTCAATATTGTGATCACAGTATTGTTTATAGGTGCATCTTTCATGAATCTGCTTGATTTCTGGAACGTGCGCAGAGAAGAATATGGAAAGGTCAGGATGCAGCTTCCGTCGGCGCTGAGAAGATTTAATCACAAAATGATTAAAAATGCGGGTAATGCATCGGGCAAGATTCTGCCGCTTTTAGTACTGGGACTTGGGATTGCCATCTCACTTGGGGAATTCTTCTGTACAGGGCAGATATACATGGCCTCAATCCTGTATATGCTGAGGGCGGATTCGGGCAATATAGGGCATATCCTGATATCTTTTCTCGTATATGTCACTGCAATGTGCGTACCTGCAGCAATTTTTATTTTTATTATATATAAGACAAAAAATACGAACCGCATTTCGGATTTCATGCTGGCGCATATGGACATTATCAAACTGGCCAATGCTGTGCTGTTCCTTGGGTTCGCATTATACTTCATATTTATATTGTAAAGTTTTCCGGCAGAATGAGCTCAAAACGTTCAATGGACGGAAGGTCAGAATAGACTTCGAGCAATGGGCAGGCTTTGGGGCTGTCACAGACAGCCAGCTGGCGCAGCAGCTCTTCTGTCAGGCGGACACGTACAGCGCTGCGGTGTATGTGGCAGGGCTCAGGATCGTTGAAAAACTGTATGCTCTTTTCGAGAATGACAGATTCCTTTAAAGGAATATCTTTTAAAAGACCTTCATAGACCAGAGCATTCTGGTTGTAAAGGCGGATGGAAGGCGCGGCCTTCTTCTTAGGTTTGAAAAACATATGCTCAGGCTCCTTGGTAATTTAGTTTCTTTTGAAATGACGGGAGTTACAGCAGGCTGTGTACATCGACTGCTGCTATTATCTTTAAGAATACAACATTTAAGAGGGATGCACAATGAGAAAGAAAAGATTGTTTGGCCGCATGAAAAAAGGTATGGTGGAAGTAAAGAAAGTGTCTGACAGCAAAAATACACACAGCAGGCTTTCACTTAGGCTTTTATTCTCATATCTGATCATCATGGTAGCCCCTGCAATTGCGATCGTGGTTATATATTTTGCAGCCAGGGATGCACTTTTGGATGTTCAGAAAGAAAAAGCATACCGCCTGCTCTCTGAAGCGGTAATCAATTTTGACAGGCAGCTGGAAGAAATTATGAATGTGGGGCTGTATACCAGCCAGCAGGCTGAATTGACGGAATTTCTAAAAAAAGACAAGCCAGAAAGCCGGCAGGAACAGTTTTATGAACTGTATCTCATGGCCAGGTCATATCCGAATTACGGGCTTATGAACCAGGCTGTGGGAGATATCTATATATTGATCAAGGGTATGGACTATGTGATTGAGCTGCCCTCAGTAATACCGAATACTGAGCTTGGCATGCTTACCCTGGAGTCTTTTAACTCGAAAAATTATAACGAACTTATGGAGACCTTCTGTGAGAAGTATGAGTACGGTAATTATCTGAATATCCCAAATGGAAAAGAAAACTGGGACCAGTCAGATATAGCCCTTGTCAGGTCACTGCCCAGCGCTTATGACGATGTACAGGAGGGGGCTGTAGTCATAACACTTGATGAGGCGACAATAAAAAGGCTTATGGAGCATTCTATGATCGACGGGAGCGCCATGTCTTTTATACTGGATGATGAAAACCATATCATCAGAGGGATCGGCGCACATGGAGCAGTTAAGCCAGGGGCAGCCGGCACCACATGGGATGAGTACAGAACTGCCAACCATATAGATAAAAATTCAATTACTTATTCCATCAGATCTACTTATAATAACTGGAAATTTATATCTGTCACACCGAATGAAGTGCTTCTGGGGCAGATAGGAAGTATAAAATACCTGATCGTGATCCTCTGTATTGCAGCTATCGGTATAGGGCTTATTATTTGCTTTACATACTGGTACAGAAGAAAGAATACCATAAAAAGGTATGTCATATTTAATGATGAACTCAGCAACAGGGACGTTCAGGAAAATGGCAATTTCTGGAGGAGCCTGAACGGTTTTCTGGACAGAGTGGAAAATCTGCAGACAACAGTGACAAAGCAGCAGATGATAGTCCACCAGGAGATCCTGCGGAAAATTTTGTATGGTTCTTATGATTCAAAGGAAGAGCTGGAAGCCGAGCTGGGAGAAGAGGCGCAGGCCTTTTACAGGGCAAAAGGCTATTATGTAGTGCTTGTAGAGTTTGAGGACCCCTTAAGGGAAAATTTGTCTGTTCCGAAAAAAGAGTTCCAGGGAGTGGTGGAGCAGCATTTTGCTGAAAACCTGAAGCATACACATTGGGTTTACAGTGTGAGCCAGCTGTCTTATGCCCTTATCGTGGCTGGGGAAGACAATATGGATGCCGCCAGGCTGAAGGAAGAATTTGAGAAGCTGAACTTCTATTTCTATAAGGATATGCCTGTACAGATATTCACGGGCATAAGTGAGCCGGTGGAGGAGCTTATGCAGCTGCCCTCAGCATTTGAGGAGGCTTCAGGGATCAGCGAATACGCGAGGCTTTTTGGTATCCGTGTGCCTCTTTTAAAGGGAGACCTCCCTTCTAACCAGGAAAATTTCATATTTTCTATTGATATGGAGATGCAGCTGGAGCAGGCCATACGTACAGGTACGCCTGAGGAGCTGGAAAGTCTGTTAAAGGAGATAAAAGAGTACTATCTGAACCGCTTCCAGGAATTTTCTATGATGCGCCATGTGCTGGAAATCCTGCGGTGTACTGTTATCAGGAGCCTGGAGAAGAGCAAGAAGGATGAGGAAGCAAGGATTATACTAAAGAGAGTACAGAAGGCCCAGCGGCCTGATGAGATATTTGAAGAGATCAGAAATGCAAAGAAATATTATCAAAACAGTGAGAAGAATGTTGATGATGAGAGCTTGATTGAGGTCAAAAGGCAGCTTTCCAAACGGATAGAAGACAATTACGGGGATGCTGGATTTAATCTTGCCCGGCTTGCGGATGATATCGGGGTTGGGGAACGCAGATTGTACAAAGATTTTAAAGAATATTTTGGCGTAACGTTCAGTGAGTATCTGGAACAGCTCCGTATCAGGAATGCCTGTGCCTGTCTGAAAGAGGGAATGGCGGTAAAGGACGTGGCTGTCAGAGTTGGATACAGCAGTGATTATTCCTTCAGAAGGGCTTTTAAACGTGTCACGGGACTTCCGCCAAGCGACTTTCAAAAGCTTGTCTGATTACAATATGCACAAAAGAAACCTTGAAAAATAAGGGTTTTGCTAAAAATGTCTGCCCTGTTTATGAAATGTCTGTTGCATTACTTGGTAGTAAAATGCTATAAATGACTCATGAAACACGACCGAAATGTACAAAGTGCACAATACATATGAAAGCCGCAAAAAACATATGGGCATGCACATCTAAAATGAACATGCAGAATGAATGTACAGTACATTTTAGTCTAGCAATACCAAAGCAACAACCATAAGCATCAAA
This sequence comes from Murimonas intestini, assembly GCF_024622195.1. Taxonomy (NCBI): domain Bacteria; kingdom Bacillati; phylum Bacillota; class Clostridia; order Lachnospirales; family Lachnospiraceae; genus Murimonas; species Murimonas intestini. Next base: position 43,884 of record NZ_JANKBI010000027.1, on the reverse strand, counting down.
AAAGAAAAAGGAGGAAAAAGTGTATGATCAAGAAATTTGCAAAGGCTACAGCATTGGGATTGTCAGCAGTGATGGTACTGGGGCTCACCGCTTGCGGCGGAAATGGTGACAAGAAGACCACCGAAAAGGCAACTGATAAGGTAACTACAGAAGCAGCTACTGAGGCAGCTGAGACAGAAGCTAAGACGGAGGCTGCTAAGACAGAAGCAGCTGAGACAGAGGCTAAGACGGAAGCTAAAACAGAAGCGGCTGAGACAGAGGCAGCTAAAACCGAAGCAGCTACAGAAAAAGGCGGCGAAGGTGAGACAGAGGCTAAGACAGAAGCTAAAGCCGGAGATGAGGCAGCAGTTGATTTAGGTACTTATCCAATCGTTCCGGAGGGCGAGGAACTTACAATGACAGTATTTACTATGTCAATGCCTAACGTAACAGACCTGGCAACAAATGATTTCACAAAGTTCCTGGAAGAGAAGACAGGAATCAAGATTGAATTTGAAACAGGCGGCCGTGATGACTGGAAAGACAAACTGAATATGACCCTTTCATCAGGCGATTATCCGGACGTGATCCTGGGTGTGTCTCCAAACGTTGCAAAGTACGGTGTTAAGGAAGGAATCTTCATTCAGTTAGATGACCTTATCAATGAAGAGAACTGCCCGAACTACTTAAGAGTAATGGGACAATATCTGGATATGCAGAAACAGACAGACGGACATATCTATTCCTTATCAGGAACCAATGTATGCTATCACTGCTCATATGGACGTAAAATGTGGATCAACCAGCATTATCTGGATGAGATGGGTGTAGATATGCCTACAACCACAGAAGAGTTCTATGAAGTATGTAAGAAATTCTTAGAGTACAAGCCGGACGGAATCGCTATCGGCGGTGCTGCACCAGGATATGGCTGGTTTGCAAGTTTCGAAGATTTCCTTATGGGATCCTTCCTGTTATGCCCGCAGAAATCTATACCTCTTAACGTATATGACTATACTGCAGTAAACAAAGAAGGCAAAGTAGTATGCGCAGCAGTTGATGACAGATACAAAGAATTCCTTAAATATGTAAATTCTCTGTATGAATTAGGCGCTATCTATGACGGAAACTTCACACAGACTCAGGAACAGTTCAAGACAATCGTTAACCAGCCGGATGAACCAGTGCTCTGCTTCCCGGAAGGAACGATCTCTGACTACATTGACTCTGTTACAAACAATGAGCTTTACAGACATTATGTAACAATGGCTCCTCTGAAAGGACCGGATGGAGTACAGCTTTCCACAAACTTCAAGTATGATGGTGTAAGCGGCGACAGCTTTGTTATTACAGATGCATGTGAAAATCCGGAACTGGCTCTTCGCTGGGTAGACTTCTTCTTCTCACCGGATGGAGACCTTTGCTCACAGTACGGAGCTGAAGAAGGAACAGACTGGACACGTGAAGTTGGCGATGCAAAAGGTCTTGGCGGAGACAAAGCTCTCTACAAAGTACTTAATGGCTACTCAGGCGAGCCGCAGAACCATGACTGGCAGGATATCGGTATCCGTGTAGCTCCGGCTGATTACCGTCTTGGACAGGCCGTAGACGCTGATGTGGATCCATATGCACCAGAAGGACTGGAAAAACTTCTCTACGATGCTACTAAAGAAAACTATGAACCATACGGACAGGACGTACAGAATTCAGACCTGGATATCCTTCCGGAACTGAAGTTTACAGATGCAGAATCTCAGGATGTTTCAACTATCGCTGTTGAAATCGAGAAGATGATCCGTGAATCAACTGTTTCCTTTATCATGGGCACAAAAGACATTGATAAAGAGTGGGACAGCTACAAAGACGCTTTAGACAAAGCAGGATTACCTAAGTTACTTGAGACATACCAGACAGCTTATGACAGACAGGTAACTAAATAGAAATAAACATGTGTAAATAGAAATGAGCATGTGTAAAGGCTGCTGCAGAGCCGCAGCAGCCTTTTATCTTGAAGCCGGCCGGCTGTTCGTAAATGTTTGGGCGGCTGAAAGATATTTTTATAAAACATAAAGGAGGTAACTTGCTTTGAAGACAAAGACGGCGGTTATGAAACCGAATAAAAAGAATAAAATCAAGTCGGCTAACTGGCAGTTTTGGTTAATTATTGCACTTCCATGTATCTATGCCTTTGTATTTGCATATATCCCCATGGGCGGTATTTTGATGGCCTTCCAGGATTACAGTATCAAGGGAGGAATCTTTGGAAGTGATTGGGTTGGTCTGAAGCACTTTACACGTTTTCTGACTACAACGTCAAGTGTTACGATTATTAAAAACACTCTGATCCTTGGTGTTTATACATTAATTGTTAACTTCCCGATTCCTGTTCTGCTGGCAATCGGTGTTAATGAGATCCGTTCCGTAAAATACAAAAAGTTCATACAGATGATCACATATGCGCCATACTTCATTTCAGCAGTTGTACTTGTTGGTATGATGATGTCTATGATGGATTTAAGAACAGGTATTATCAATGTACTTTTACAGAAAATGGGCGTAGATCCTATTAACTTCTTTGGAGATGTTAAGCTGTTCAGACATCTGTATGTCTGGAGCGGTGTCTGGCAGACAGCCGGATACTCTGCGATTATCTACATAGCAGCTCTTGCTGGTGTAAGCCCTGAGCTGAAAGAGGCGGCAGTCGTGGACGGCGCTACAAGGCTGAAGAGGATCATTCATGTGGATCTTCCGGCTATCATCCCGACTATTGTAATCATGCTTATCTTTAACTGCGGTAGTATCGTTAATATCGGTATTGATAAAGTCCTCTTAATGCAGAACTCTATGAATGCTAATGTATCTGAAGTAATTTCAACCTTTGTATATAAGGTCGGTGTCGTAAATGCAGACTTCGGATTTTCAACTGCAGCCGGATTGTTCCAGTCTGTAGTAAGCTTTATACTTCTTGTAGCCGTTAACCAGATCAGTAAGAAAGTTACTGAAACCAGTTTGTGGTAGGGAGGTGGATATATGAATACCAAGTTTAAAAATCAAAGTTTAGGCGATAAGATTTTTATCATCCTTGTATATGTATTCCTGTCTATCGCCGGGCTTGCGGTGCTGTATCCTCTGATCTACATAGTTTCAGCATCCTTTTCTGATCCCCAGGCAGTTATGACGGGAGAAGTAGTTCTCTGGCCTGTAAGAGTGTCCCTGAAAGGATACCAGGCAGTATTTAAAAACCCCAAGATCATGACAGGTTTCCTGAACTCATTTATTTATCTGTTCCTGGGAACTGCCCTGAACCTGGTAATGACAATGCTCTGTGCATATCCTCTTTCCAGAAAAGAGTTTAAGCACAGAAATAAAATCGCAGCGCTTTTCGTGTTCACAATGTATTTCAGCGGCGGTCTGGTACCTACCTACATGGTAGTAAACAAATTAGGTCTGATCGATACGATCTGGGCCATGATCATCCCCAGCGCGATGTCTACATACAACATGATCATCTGCCGGACGTATATGATTAACTCCATACCGGACGAGATGTATGAGGCGGCGCAGGTGGACGGATGTTCGCCGTTCAGATATCTGACCAGGATCGTCACACCTCTGTGTAAGCCGATTCTGGCAGTACTGACACTGTATTATGGTGTTGCTAAGTGGAACAGCTACTTTGATGCCATGCTTTATATTAAGAAACAGGCTCTGCAGCCGTTGACTATCATTATGCGTGAGATACTGATCCTGAATCAGGTAGACCCCACAATGGTCAGCGATGCAAAGGCAGCTTCTGAAATGGCAGGCTTGACAGCACTGCTGAAATATTCTACAATTGTAGTAGCATCCGTGCCTGTACTGATTCTGTATCCGTTTGTACAGAAGCATCTGGTAAAAGGTGTTATGGTTGGAGCCGTAAAGGGCTAGTATGTTTATAAAATGAGTGATGGAGATAACAGGCGTCTTTTTGTCGGTTTTCGACATCACTCATTTTTAATTGCAGTGCAAGTGCGCATCGCGCGCTTTAGCTTAAGTTAAAGGAGGCAGAAGAATGAAGGATTATGTGCTGGAATGCTGCGTGGATTCCGCTGAATCAGCCCTGAATGCGGCGCGCGGCGGTGCCGGCAGGCTGGAGCTGTGCGGGAACCTGATCATTGGGGGGACTACCCCTGACACAGCCCTCTATGAGGAAATCAGAAAATATTCTGATATCAGGATACATGCGCTCATCCGTCCAAGATTTGGTGACTTTTGTTATACAGACCATGAGCTGGAGATCATCAGGGGAAGTATAAGGCGGTATAAAGAGCTGGGGGCAGAGGGAGTTGTCATCGGCGTGTTAAAGCCTGACGGTACTCTTGATATGGAAGAAATGAAAAAACTCATGAAAGAGGCTGAAGGAATGTCTGTGACCCTGCACCGCGCGTTTGATATGTGCCGTGACCCCAGGGAGACATTGGAGCAGGCTGTGGAACTGGGTATCAATACGATCCTCACATCGGGCCAGCAGAATAACTGTGTGGCGGGGAAAGAGCTGATCCGGGATATGGTGGAATGGGCGGACGGCAGGAGCGATATCCTGGTAGCCGGAGGAGTGGGCGCTGAGGTGATAAGAGAACTGCGTCCATTTACAAAAGCATCCAGCTTCCATATGTCAGGTAAAGTAACCCTTGACAGCAAAATGGAGTACAGGAAATCAGAAGTCAGCATGGGCCTCCCGTCTCTGAGTGAATATGAGATATGGCAGACAGATGAGAAAAAAATAAGGGCGGCAAAAGAAGTCCTGGATGCAATAGACTGAGAGGAAAAGGAGATACGCAATGTTTTCACAAGAATATAGCAGACAGATTGCAGAGGCATTTTCTGCACAGATGAAAGAGCTGGGCGCAATCGGTGAAGAGATCGTCAGAAAAGTAGAGAGTGAAGAGGCCGATGAGGCGGAGGCGCTGAAATATCTGTATATGTCAATGCCTCTCAGCGATGCTGTGGACTATCCATTTGAGCTGTATCTGGATTATGCAAGGCATGGTGTCTTTTTATGGAAGCAGGGTCCCTATGCGGGCAAGGTACCTGAAAAGTTATTTGCCAACTATGTCCTGCATCACAGGATCAATAATGAAGACCTGTCATCCTGCAGAGGATTTTTCTACGACCAGTTAAAAGACATAATTGCAGGCAGGAACATGAAGGAGAGCGCACTGGAAGTCAATTACTGGTGTGCCCGGGAAGCTACATATCAGACGACAGACGACAGGACTGCATCGCCCATAACTGTATATAATTCTGCATTCGGCAGATGCGGTGAGGAATCTACTCTTGCTGTATCTGTATTCAGAAGTGTGGGGATCCCGGCCAGACAAGTCTATGCTCCGCTATGGTCCCACTGTGACGATAACCATGCATGGGTTGAAGTGTGGTGCGACGGCAGCTGGTATTTCCTCGGTGCGTGTGAACCGGAAGAGATACTCAATAAGGGCTGGTTTACGAATGCATCCTCAAGGGCCATGATGATCCATTCCAGATGGTTCGACGAGGCTGCACCGGAAGAGGCGGTTGTAGGCAAAAAAGGGATATCAACGATTATCAATCACCTGGAGAGGTATGCCAGGACTACCCAGTTTTTTATCAAAGTGGAAGATGAGCAGGGAAATTCTCTCAAAGGAGTGCCGGTCTCATGCGAAGTTCTGAATTATGGAGAATTTGGCAATGTAGCTACGGCTGTTACAGGTGAAGACGGATGGACGGAAATTAACACAGGGTTTGGCAGCCTCCATTTATTTGCAGAGTCAGACGGACGGTTTGCAGAATGCCTCATAAACACAATAACGGAGAAAGAAGCAGTTCTGAGAGTCAAAAAGGCGCCGTGGAAGCTGGATGAGTGGAGCGAGATGGAGATCACTGCACCAAAGGATGCTCCTGTCAATGCTGCCCAGCCTACAAAGGAACAGAAGGCAGCCGGAGAGAAGAAATTTGCAGCAGCTGTGGCAGAACGCCAGAAAAAGGTTGAAAACTTCTATAAAAAGGAACTTGCGGAAGATATATTATCAAGATGTCCTGCAAGAGAAAAAGCAGAAGAGATACTAAAGGCAGCAAGAGGAAATATTGGCGAGATCATAAAATTCCTTTCATGGAGAGAGGAAGAAGAAGAGATGTGGCAGTGGAAAATGTCACTTCTGGAGGCGCTGACAGATAAGGACTACAGAGACTTAAAGGCTGATGTCCTCACAGCACATATGGAGCACAGCTTAAAATTTGCAGACACATGCGATAGCGGGCTTTTTGTGCCGTATATCATGAATCCCAGGATTGAATTCGAGCGTCTGACAGATTATAAGGCATTTATAGACGGATATCTTGAGGATAGTCTGAAGGAAGAGATGAAAAAGGATCCGGCTAAAATAAAAGCATATGTGGACGGACATGTGAAGGCTGTTCCGGAGAAAGAATACAGCAATCTGATCACGAAGCCTGAAGCCTGCCTTACTTCAGGAATCGGAAGCGTTCAGTCTCAGAAGATCCTGTGTGTGGCTATCGGACGCTCGCTGGGGATACCGTCCAGGCTCAATCCTGTAGATAAGACACTGGAGTTTTATGTGGACGGACGTTTTATCGGAGTTGAGGAGAAGCAGGACAGAAGAGACGCAGCGGCAAGGATCAGCGGGGATGACAGCAATACTGCATGGACATATACACAGAACTGGACACTTGCGCGATTAAATGGCAGCCAGTTTGTCACTCTTTTGCTTCAGGAGGAAGCAGGAGTTTCAGGCCTTGGTGAGATACGGCTGGAGTCCGGCCTTTACAGAGTGCTGACTGCAAACAGGCTTCCAAATGGAAATATTTTTGCAAAGCAGCTCTATTTTGAATTAAAGCCGGGTGAGTGCAGAGATGTTACATTATCCCTGAAAGAGGCGCAGCTCTCAGATATGCTGGAGGAGAACAAGATCCTTGATTTTGAATTAAAGGATGGAGACGGCAGTACAGTTATGGCATCCAGTCTGGATGACAGCAATAAGATGCTTATGATCTGGCTGGAAGAGAGCAAAGAACCTACGGAACATATACTGAATGAGATATATGACAGGCATGAAGAATTTGCAGCCCTTGATTCAAAAATTTATTTTATGATCAAAAGCAAAGATGCATTTGAGGACCCAACCTTAAAGAGAACACTTGGCGTGCTGAAAAATGTAGAATTTTTATATGATGATTTCGGAAGCAATGTGCAGACTCTTGGCAGAAGGATGTATGTGGACCCGGATAAGCTTCCTCTCATTATTGTGATAAAAGAAGGACTGACCGGCATCTATGCAACAAGCGGATATAACGTGGGGACAGCAGATATGCTTCTGCGTGTCCTGAAAGCCTAGGACCAGGGGCGGGCAAGCCTGACCTTGGCCTGTTGCCCGCGGAAATCAAAACAAGATAAGGAGGATAAGAAATTGAACGAAGTAGTAAAAGCAAGAACAGAGAGAACAAAATGGTACAGCGAAGCCAGATTTGGAATGTTTATTCACTGGGGGCTGTACGCTATCCCTTCCAGAGGAGAGTGGGTCAGAAGCACTGAGCGTATTCCGAAGGAGGAGTACGACGTATTTTTTGATGAATTTACAACAGAGAATTATAACCCGAAGGAATGGGCAAGGCTGGCTAAAAAGGCGGGAATGAAATATGCTGTACTGACAGCAAAGCATCATGACGGATTCTGCCTGTTTGATACAAAGTATACTGATTTTAAATCCACAAATGCACCGTGCAAACGTGACCTTGTGGCAGAATTCCTGGAAGCCTTCCGCGCTGAAGGGATCAAGGTAGGCCTTTATTTCTCGCTCATAGACTGGAGACATCCTGATTATCCTCATTTTGGTGATATGCATCATCCCATGAGAGAAAATGAGGAATATAAAAATGACGGGCGTGACTTCGACCGTTATCTGGAATTTATGCATGGACAGGTTCATGAGCTGCTGACTAATTATGGTCATCTGGATCTTATGTGGTTCGATTTCTCCTATGGCCCCATGAAGTGTGACACATGGAAAGCAGACAAGCTTATTGAAATGGTGCGTAAGATCCAGCCGCATATCATCATTGACAATCGTCTGGAAGGCAGTGCAGAGGATGCAGGAAGCATCCGCACCCTGGATCCGACACCATATTCAGGTGACTTTGCATCTCCTGAGCAGATGATCCCACCGGCATGCATCTGTGACGCAGGCGGCAATCCGATCCCATGGGAGGCATGCATCACTCTGAATAATAACTGGGGATATGCAGCACATGACCACCATTATAAATCAGCAAAGCTGGTTATCAGAACACTCGTAGAATGTGTCAGCAAGGGAGGAAACCTGATCCTGAACGTAGGTCCGAATGCCAAGGGAGAGATTCCGAAGGAATCTGTTGAGATCCTCACAGAGGTGGGTGAATGGATGAAGGAAAATGGAAAGAGTATCTACGGATGCGGTTTCTCAGATTATCCGAAGCCGGAATGGGGAAGATTTACCCAGAATGGCAACAAGCTGTATGCCCATGTGCTGGAGGAACAGGTTGGTGCGATCTGCCTTCCGAAGATGGCAGGCAAAGTTAAATCCATGCGCCTTGTGAGCGACGGGTCAGAGATCAAGGAGAGCTTCTTCTGGAATCTGAAGGAATATACGGATAATGCTTTCTTCTTCTTTGACAGCAAGAGCAGTGACTGCTACCCTCTGCCGGATGACAGAGATACTGTTGTTGAGATCACACTTAAAGAAGAGTAAGGCAGAAGATGATATTTTGTTTGAACGAAGCAGATGAAAATCTGCGGGGAGGATTTGAAGAGCTTTTAACAGAGCAGGGCCATACCTGCAGCGAGACAGAGGGAATCAGGGTGCTGCTTAGAACCATAGAAGACAATATGCTGTGTGCAGAATACAAGTCCCAGGAGAGGACACTGACACTTAGCGGCAGGGATCTGCCCCAGATGTTCAGAGGACTTTTCCTTTTCCTTCAGAAAGCGGATGAACAGGGCATGAAGAATGGCGGTGAGCCGGGAGAATGGAGAAAGGAGGAGAGAGCGGGATTTCAGGAGATGGGGCCGATGTATGACTGTTCCAGGAACGGGGCCTTAAATATTTCGCAGATAAAACAGAGGATACGCAGGATTGCGGCCATGGGTATGAACCAGATCCTGCTGTACATTGAAGATCTGTATACGATCGATGAGAATCCTTATTTCGGCGCATTCCGGGGAAGATACACAAAAGAGGAACTCAGAGAGCTGGACGACTATGCGTTCAGGTTTGGGCTGGAGCTGATACCATGTATCCAGACGCTTGCTCATCTGAATACTTTCCTTCGCTGGCCCTCCCAAGAGCATATGAGGGATATAAAGGATATTCTTCTGTCCGGGGATGATAAAGTTATAGAATTAATACGTCAGATGATAAAAAATGTCATGGAACCTCTGCGCACAAAGAAGATCCATCTGGGAATGGATGAGGCAGAATTGCTGGGATTCGGAAAATATATGGTCAGGAACGGGTATACCCGGCCGGACCTGATCATGAAGCAGCATCTGGAGACAGTAAACGGGATCTGCAGGGAGCTGGGATACAGTTCCATGATCTGGAGCGATATGTATGTGAAGCTGCTCTCACCTACAGGCGGCTATTATGATCTGCCCGATGATGAGGATGTGACAATAGATGTGAGAGTACCCTCAGACCTGCGTCTCGTATACTGGGATTATTATCACCATACAGAGGAGGAATACCTGAGAAATATCAGGTTCCATCAGAAGTTCCTGGGAACAGATATAGCGTATGCGGCGGGAGGATGGACGTGGAATGGCATAGCGCCTAATTACACAAGAGCTGCCGCCACTATGCGCAGGGGAATGAAGGTCAGCAGAGAGCTTGGCATACCTCAGGCTATCTGTACATTCTGGTATGACAACGGGGCAGAGACGCCCATGGCCTGTGATCTGTTTTCTACTGTCTGCTTTGCACAGCTGTGTTATGCAGAGCAGGAAGTATCCGTACAGGAGCTGCATGCCGGGGCTGATGGATGGCTGAAGCAGTTTGGAGGCTTTCTGTCAGAGGACTATATGCTTCTTGATGCTCTGGACAAGGTACCCCAAACGACAGAGGAAAATGAGGAAGCTGCCGACCCGTCTAAATACCTGCTGTATCAGGATGTGCTGATGGGATTGTTTGATAAGCAGACGGAAGGAATGGAACTGGGGAAATATTACAGGCAGCTTGCTGATAAACTGCAGGGCTGCTGCCAGGATGCGCTGTCCCAGGAAAAGAAGCCTGAAACTGCGGAAAAAGAAGAGATGATCCGGGTATTCAGGTATTATACAGCTGCAGCAGAGCTGTTGTCAAAGAAGGCAGAGCTGGGCCTTGAGCTTGCAGCGGCATATAAACGGGATGACAGAAAACGTCTCGGTGAATGTGCGGACATTCTCAGAGAGTGTGAAAGGCTGTGCATCTGCCTGAAGGATTTAAGAGAAGATATCTGGATGGAAGAGTGCCGTCCATTCGGCTTCGAGGTGCTGGATATCCGTCTTGGCGGCCTGACTGCAAGGCTGCAGAGCGCTTCTAAACGGGTCCGTGGTTACCTGGAAGGAAAGTGGGAGAGTCTTCCTGAACTGGAAGAAGAACGCCTCTTTTACAAACCGGCAGCAGACGGAGGGGCAGTACTGCCCAGCTGCAATCTCTGGGAAAGGATCGTTTCTGCCGGAAATATGTGTGAGGTATAGAGATATTCTAAAAAGTAATACAGAGCGATGGGATAGACCCATCCGGATATAGGGGCGCCGGCTCCTGAAAAGGAGCCGGAACGCTGAATTTCCGGATGGGTTTATTTAATGTAAATGTTCGGGTGCCTTTTTCTGGTCAAGTATCCACAGATGCCTGTCTTTCCTGAAAATCAGACAGACCGCAATGCCCGCAAAAGCAAGAACAAGAAAGAGCAGTGCAGCTCCGCTGCCTTTACCGCTGCCAAGCAGCTTTATAAAAAAGCTGTCTGCCCCCTGTGCAGCCATAAACGGTTCAAATACCTTGTCTACGAATAGTCCTCCAAGAAATGATCCCAGCGGGATAGTAAAAAACTGGAATGTGTTTCTTGCAGAATAGACACGGCCCTGCATTTCAATAGGGATATGAGTCCTGAACAGTACATCCATATTGGCGTTCATTACAGGAATCATCAGCCATCCGAGGACAGCGCCAAGACACCATACTGGAATATTTCTTCCAAAAGCCAGCAAAAAATTTTCAAAGCTCATAGAAAAGAGCAGTGAATTGCAGATGACACGCACCCTGCTTTTGGGAGCAGGCATCAGAGAAACAAGTATACTTCCGGTAAGGCTGGCCAGGCCTGTAAAAGTATTTACCAGACCCAGTGCAGCAGTGCTGCCGCCGTCTCTGGATAAAAGCATTGCAGGAAGTGCAGCATCATACATGGAAGCTATCAGATTGATTGCAGCCAGGAAGAGGATGAGATCCAGTATCCCGCGGTTCTTCTGAAGGTAGGACAGGCCTGCCTTTACAGACGACCAGATGGATTCCTCCTGCACATCACTGTCCCGTTTCTTTTCAGGTATCCTGATAAAAAATGCCAATGTTATGAACGCAGTTATAAAAGTAAAAAGGTCAAATGCAATGACTCCCTTCATGCCGGCAAATGAAAAGACAGCAGTTGCAATCACCGGAGTCAGTATTGTATTAAGAGAATTAGAAAATGATTTCATTCCGCTGACCCTCTGATACTGTTCTTTTGGGGTGAGCAGGCTTACCGACACATCAGAAGCAGGCTGCTGTATGGTATTCATCAGACCGCTGACGGCATTAATGATATACAGATGCCAGATTTCCAGATGGCCGGTTATAAACAGTACAAGTACCAGGACTGTCGTCAGGGCAGCTGTACTGTCGCAGACTAACATTGTGTGCTTTTTATTCCATTTGTCACTTAATGCGCCGGCAAAAGCAGAGAAAATCACATAGGGCGTATAGGAACAGATGGAGAGCAGCGCAGTAGTAAGAGCTGACCCTTTTTCCTGGTAAGACCAGAGAATCAGTGCGTAGCCCGTCATCCCGCTGCCAAGAGCGGACAGTGACTGTGTCGCCCAGAGAGTAATAAAAGCAGACAGACCTTTAAATAATGTATTCAGTTTTGTTTTCATGACTTTGCTCCTTTTAATATTGTTCTGATATATCAAATATTAAAATGCAAAGTCCTGACGGACGAACCTTTTACATGTTACTGTGTATTCTGTGACCAGTAACTTTTAAATTCGCCTCCATGCAAATCCGCCCGTCTTCAGACCTTGCATGGAGCTGTGCAGATACAGAGCATGGCATTTATCCCCCTTCCGCCGTAAAATCATGACAGGAATCATCCCGTCCTTTGGCGCTATTATAACAGTATAAGCCAGGAAATGCAAGGCTGCCGGATAATGAAAGAACGTGAGTTCGATTTTTCTTGACTTCCTGTCTGCCGTATGGTAAGCTGTATGCATATAAAAACATACCAGGAAACTGAATATTATTATTTTAAAGCGGGGGGAGCATATGAACGCTGAATTTGTAAATTTAACGGCAGAAAATATTGGAAGTGAGCATTTAAGCTGCATTATACGCAGCAGGAAGCCCCATAAAGGTGTAGAGGCAAAGAGGCAGTGGCTTTCGGAACGGATAAAGGAAGGCCATGTCTTTAGAAAGTTAAATGTTAAGGCCCAGGTCTTTATTGAATATGCGCCGCTTGAAACTGCATGGGTCCCTATAGTGGGAGATAATTATTATTATCTGTACTGCCTGTGGGTTTCGGGCAGCTATAAAGGACAGGGATATGGGAGAGCGCTGATGGAATACTGTCTGGCCGATGCTAAAGAAAAGGGGAAATCCGGTGTTTGTATGCTTGGGGCAAAAAAACAAAAGTCATGGCTTTCTGACCAGTCTTTTGCGAAGAAGTTTGGCTTTGAGACTGTTGATGCGACTGAAAACGGGTACGAACTGCTTGCCCTTTCTTTCGACGGCACAACGCCAAAATTCGCACAGAATGTCAAAACCCCTAAAATTGAAAACAGGGAGCTGACAATTTATTATGATATGCAGTGTCCTTATGTCTGCCGGAGCGTTGATATGGCAAAAGAGTACTGCAAAATAAATGATGTGCCCATATCTTTGATCCAGATAGATACGCTTCAAAAAGCAAAGGAGCTTCCCTGTGTTTTTAATAACTGGGGGGTATTTTACAAAGGTGAGTTTCAGACAGTGAATTTGCTGGATGAAGCTGCTCTGAAGAGAATACTTAATAAATAAAGATAACTGTACAGTGCCTGTATAAACAATATGTTTGTACAGGCTTTTTTTAAAAATTATATTATTTATGCTTCCAGTTTTGCTCAATATCTAGTACACTGTTAAGTATGAAAACAAGGCTTTATACAGCCGGAAATCAATAGGAGAAGACATCTATGGAGAAGTGTACCAAAGCTTCTGTTCAGAAGCTGATCGGGAGTGTGAGGGAGAGACTTGGAGAGAGGGTGAAGGCGGCGGAGATATTTGAGCGCTGCTACGCAGATACCCTGGAAACTACAGTGAAAGAGATGGAGGACGGGACTGTTTATGTGATCACCGGGGATATTCCGGCCATGTGGCTGAGGGATTCTGCAGCCCAGCTGCATCCCTATCTGGCGATGGCGGGAGAGTGTGGGGAGATACGCAGGATTATAACAGGTCTTGTCAAACGTCAGATGAAGTATATAGGGATAGATCCCTATGCCAACGCATTTAATGAAGAGCCAAATGGCAGATGCTGGTCTGAGGATGAGACTAAGGAGAATCCCTGGGTTTGGGAACGTAAATTTGAGGTAGATTCTCTCTGCTATCCTGTCTGGCTGGCATGGCAGCTGTGGAAATCCTGCGGCTGCACAGTGCAGTTCGATGAAGAATTTAAAAAAGGCGTGGAGATAATATTGAAGGTATTTAAGACTGAGCAGAGGCATGAGCAGGATTCAGAATACCGTTTTATCAGAAGGGACGCATATTTTAAGGATACTTTGTCGAGAGAGGGAAAAGGTGCGCTTACAAGGCCTGGTACAGGTATGATCTGGTCAGGCTTCAGGCCCAGTGATGATGCATGTACATATGGATACCTGATTCCGTCCAACATGTTTGCAGCTGTTATCATGGGATATATACAGGAGATCTCCGAAAAAATATGGAATGACGAAGCGGTCAGGAAAGAGGCGGAGATCCTTGAAAAAGAGATCAGGGATGGAATAGAGCATTTTGGAATTACTGAGAAACCGGGATATGGACGTGTATATGCTTATGAGACAGATGGATACGGACAGTTCTGTCTGATGGATGATGCCAATGTACCCAGTCTTCTTTCGATGAAGTATATAGGTTATACAGGGAAAGACAGGGAAGTGGAGGAGAATACAAGGAGGCTTATCCTAAGTGAGGAAAATCAATATTTCTACAGCGGCAGGAGCGCTGCCGGGATTGGAAGCGCCCATACGCCTGCAGGATATATCTGGCATATTGCCCTGGCCATGCAGGGGCTGACAGGCAGTACGCTTAAGGAGAAGCTGGAGGTCCTGGATCTGATGGTCAGAAATGACGGCGGGACAGGATTTATGCACGAGGGCTTTTTTAAGGACGATCCGTGTAAGTATACAAGAGAATGGTTTTCCTGGGCAAATGCCCTTTTCTGCGAGCTGGTCCTGGACTGCTGCGGACTGGGGGTACAGATGGAAGATGAACAGGAGCGGGGGGACAGCATATGTTTTTAACAGACAAAAAATTAGAGCGAAGGATAAGTGAACTGAAGGGCTACAGATATCGTGATGTGATGGCTCTGGGACAGTTTGCAGTGAGGGAGGACTCTCAGGGGGCAGTGAACCCGGAAGTCCCGGACAGCTTTGAAGGCTGGGATACCATGGAGACAGGCAGTGTCTGGGCGGGCAGAGACAAGTATTTATGGATGCACAAGGATATTGTGATCCCTGCAGGCTGGATAGGAAAAAAGGCAGTAGGTATATTTGATTATGGAAATACAGGAGCCGGAAATAATTCAGGCTTTGAATCTTTGCTTTATCTGAACGGAGAGCCGTATCAGGGCGTGGATGTGAACCACCAGGAAGTTTTTTTCAGAGAAGAGGATTATGGCAGGCAGCTGAGCCTGACTTTCCGGCTCTGGTCAGGTCTGGAAGGAGGCGGCATCCCCAGGATCCAGGAGCACCGTATCAAAAGAGCTGATCTTGCATGGCTGGATGAGCAGGCGGATGATCTGTACTATATGGGAAGCATGGTACTGGATGCTGTACGGAACATGGCTGATGACAATGAAATAAAGCATGAGCTGCTGGCAGCCCTGGATGCGGCTTTTCTGGTTGTTGACTGGTCTTATCCCGGCAGCAGTGAGTTTTATGAAACAGTACACAGGGCTCAGGAGATACTGGATAAAAGGATCGCTTCCATGGAAAAACATTCCAAAGTGACAGTAGACTGCATCGGGCATACACATATTGATGTGGCCTGGCTATGGAGGCTGAAGCACACGAGAGAGAAGATTTCCAGGTCATTTAGTACTGTTTTGAGGCTTATGGAGAGATATCCGGAGTATATTTTTCTTCAGACACAGCCCCAGCTATATGATTATATCAGACAGGACTTTCCGGAGCTGTACAGCCAGATAAAAGAAAAAGTCAGAGACGGGCAGTGGGAATGTGACGGCGGTATGTGGGTAGAGGCCGACTGCAACCTGACAAGCGGAGAGTCACTCACAAGGCAGCTGCTCCTTGGCAGCAGGTTCATAAAAGAAGAGTTCGGGAGAGATGTAGAATACCTCTGGCTTCCTGATGTGTTTGGATATTCCTGGGCGCTGCCGCAGATTTTGAAGAAATCCGGGATCAGGACGTTTATGACTACGAAGATCAGCTGGAACCAGTTTAACAGGATGCCCCATGATACCTTCTGGTGGAAGGGAATGGACGGCAGTGAAGTGCTGACACATTTTATCACAACACCTGAGCCTGACAGCAGGCCGGGGTCCTGGTTCTATACATATAACGGACAGCTGCTGCCGGAAACAGTGGCGGGGGCATGGAAAGCCTACAGCGAAAAGGAGATGAATCAGGAGCTTCTGATCTCTTACGGCTATGGAGACGGAGGAGGCGGTGTGAACCGGGATATGCTGGAAAACAGAAGGCGCATTGACAGGATTCCCGGGCTGCCGAACCTGAAGACACAGAAAGCAGGAGATTATTTTAAAGCTCTGAATAAAACAGTGAGGGATACAGAACAATTTGTCCACACCTGGGACGGCGAGCTGTACCTGGAATATCACAGGGGAACATATACCAGCCATGCACATAATAAACGCATGAACAGAAAGATGGAGCTGCTGTACAGGAGAGCTGAGTGGCTGGCTGTCATGAAAGGCCTGCTTAAAGGGGATATGGAGGCAGCAGACCAGAAGAAGCTGACTGAAGGCTGGAAGCATATCCTGACAGACCAGTTCCACGATATTATTCCCGGGTCTTCCATCAATGAAGTATATGTGGATTCAGCCCAAGATTATAAATATATTGAGTCGGCAGCCAGAGAAGTTGAGGAAGATTTTATAGCGGAGGCAGTTAAAAGAACAGCCAAACACAAGGCGGAAACATCATTTACTGTATTCAATGCGTCCGGCTGGGAACGTGATGAATTAGTGGCGGTTCCAGGAGTATGGAGAGGAACCTTTAAAGATGCCGGAGGAAGAGAGATGTATTCCCAGGCAGGGGAGGGCGTGACTTATGTATATGCCCGGAAGGTACCGTCTATGGGAATGCTGGAGTTCTCACTGACTGATCAGGAGAGTACTGCGGAAACATCCTGGTTTTCCAGGCAGGGTACAAGGTTGGAAACCCCGTATTATATTCTGGAACTGAACGGATGCGGGCAGATTGCAAGGCTCTATGACAGGGAATTTTCCAGAGAGGTGCTGCCGGAAGGTCAATGCGCTAATGTGCTCCAGATGTTTGAGGATAAACCCCTTGATAATGATGCCTGGGACATTGATATTTTCTACCAGCAGAAGATGAGAGAGATCACAGAGCTGTCTGGCTGGGAGGTTGTACAGAGCGGACCGCTTCGCACTTGTATCAGGTTCCAGTGGAAATACATGAATTCTGAGATTGTCCAGGATATGATATTGTACAGGTTCAGCCGCAGAATTGATTTCGTGACGCATGTAGAGTATCATGAAAAGCATCAGCTCATGAAAGCTGCATTCCCGGTGGATATACGTTCTACATACGCCACTTATGATATCCAGTACGGAAATGTGAAAAGGCCGAACCACTGGAATACCAGCTGGGATCAGGCCAGGTTTGAAAGTGTTGCCCACAGGTGGGTGGATCTTTCAGAACGCAGCTACGGGGTCAGCCTTCTCAATGACTGTAAATATGGCCACGATGTAAAGGGGAATGTCCTGCGTATCAGTCTGATCAAGGCAGCTACCCATCCGGACCATCTTCAGGACCAGGGAACACATGTATTCACATACTCGCTTCTGCCCCATGGTGGAGATTTTGTGAAGGGCGGAACTGTCCGGGAGGCATATGCCCTGAATGATCCAATGAAAGCTGTGGAGGGAAGCATCAGCTTAGGATACGAGAGTTTTCTTAAGCTGGATTGTGAACAGGCAGAGGTGGATGCAGTCAAGAAATCTGAAGATGGTAATTATATTGTTGTCCGTTTCCATGAATTTGCAGGTGACAGGCACAATGTATCCATGCAGACAGGCTTCCGGGTAAAATCCTGGGCTGAGTCTGACCTGATGGAGAGGCCTGTGGAAGAATTTAAGACAGCAGAAATTAAACTGGAATTAAAGCCATATGAGATCAAGACAGTGCTGCTGCAGGTTTGAAATGATGCCGGTTTCCCTAAAAGGACCAGATGAAAGAAGCAGCAGTAAACAGAAGAACAGGAGCAGTTAGATTACGATGAAAAAGGAAGAGCTGTTAAGAAGAGTCGGCAGCATGCAGCAGGCAGCCGGCATACGCGCCGTAAGATGTATGGAGGGCAAGGCGGGAGGCATGAAGGCCTTTGAGGTGAAGAATGACAGGATGAGCTTTATGGTTCTTGAGGACAAATGCCTTGATATCGGAGAGCTTTCCTATAAGGGCTGCAATATGAATTTTCTCTCAAAGCCGGGACTGACGGGGCGCGCACATTATGATACAAATGGGGGAGAGGCAATAAGGAGCATCATGGGAGGCATGCTTTTTACAAGCGGTCTTCGGAATATCTGTACACCGTGCACTGTGCAGGGTGAAGATTTTCCCATGCACGGCAGGATCAGGACTACGCCTGCAGAGCATGTATGCAGTGACGCATGGTGGGAGGACGGAGTCTACCGCCTGCGGATCGCGGGGGAAATGCGGGAAGCAGCATTATTTGGGGAAAATCTTGTACTCAGAAGAGAGATCACCACAGCTTATCAGGAGAAGTCCATACATATCAGGGATGTTGTGATCAACCAGGGCTTTCGGGAAGAACCTTTCCTGATATTGTATCATTTTAATATTGGATGGCCCCTTCTGTCAGAAGAATGTGACTTGATTATTCCGTCATCAGAGACCCTGGCCAGAGACAGGGAGGCCATGAGAGGGCTTTCGAAATGGAATACTATAGAAGAGCCTATAGACGGGGAACCTGAATACGTATTTCTGCATGAGATGGCAGCTGATGAGAATGGAAATACTTTTGCGGCTGTCTACAACAGGGAATTGGAGATGGGTCTTCAGATCTCATTTTCTAAAAAAGCCCTGCCTTACTTTATGGAATGGAAATCCAGGGCATCAGGCGATTATGCGCTGGGGCTTGAACCGGCAAATGCAAGCGTATATGGGAAACAATATCATCTGGAGAGGGGGGACCACCCCAGTATCGGACCCCAGGAGGAAGTTGTAATAGAACTGACTCTTACTGTGCTGGATGGAGAAGAGGATTTAAAGAAGGTAATGGAAGAAAAAGAAGCTTACTGTTCACCTGGTGAACGGTAATATAAAAATTAAGAGACAGAAAAGGAGAAAAGAATAAGATGAAAAGATCAAAAATCAATGCGGTGATCCGCGACATGGAAAAACTGATTCAGGAGCATGGTTTTGAAATCCCGCCGTTTTGCAAATGGGGGGCAAAGGAATGGGAAACGAAAGGCCATGAGTATGATGAGATCAGAGATAATGCACTGGGATGGGATATAACAGATTATGGCCTGGATAAATTTGATGAAGTGGGATTTGCGTTGATCACAATCCGTAATGGAAACCTGAAAAATGATAAGTACACAAAAACATATGCAGAAAAACTTCTGATGATCAATGAAGGGCAGATGTCACCCATGCACTTCCACTGGAACAAAATGGAGGATATTATCAACAGGGGCGGCGGAAATGTGCTGATTACTGTCTATAATTCTACAGAGGACGGAGGATTCGCTGATACAGATGTGACAGTAAACTGTGACGGAAGAGAATTCACTGTTCCGGCAGGGACAAAGGTAAAACTGACTCCGGGCGAGAGCATCACAATCTATCCTTATATGTACCATGATTTCCATGTGGAGGAAGGCAGCGGCGCTGTGCTGCTGGGCGAGGTATCTATGTGCAATGATGATGAAAATGACAACCGCTTTTATGAGCCAATGGGACGTTTCCCGGCTATTGAAGAGGACGAAGAGCCGTACAGGCTTCTGTGCAATGAGTACCCTGCGGCAGAATAGATCCGGGGTGAGATGACGTATAAAGCAAAAACGTGGCGGGAGGAAGAAAAGTGACAGAGAAATGCATAGACAGCGGGTGGAGCTTCAGGCGTGTGGGGGAAGCCTGCTGGTATCCGGCTAAAGTGCCGGGGAGCGTTTATACAGATATGATGGCGTCAGGCCTTATGGAAGATCCTTTTTGCAAGGATAATGAGGAAAAAGCTCTCAGTCTTATGGAAGATGATTATGAATATGAGACTCATTTTCAGGGAGGTGAGATCCCTGGATGTGAGCAGTTACTGCTCAGATTTGAGGGCTTAGACACCATAGCTGATATTTATTTAAATGATGAGAGGATCGGAAGTGCAGAGAATATGCACCGTATCTGGGAATACGATGTTACAGGGAAGCTCAGAGCGTCTGAAAATACTCTCAGAGTAGTTCTGTATTCACCTACGGAATATATCAGAAAAGCATTTGAAGAAAGCAGGACTTACGGTTCAGAAGATGCAATGGATGGATTTGTGCATATCAGGAAAGCACACTGCATGTTTGGGTGGGATTGGGGCGCACACCTTCCTGATGCGGGAATCTTCCGTCCTGTCAGACTGCTGGGCATTAAAAAGGGAAGGATAGAAAGTGTCTACATTACACAGGAGCATAAGCAGGAGTCAGTGGCGCTGAATCTCCAGGTGAAAGTCCAGGCCCCGGGGCAGGAGGGCAGCGCAGGCGGCGGCTTCTCCTATGAGGCAGAAGTCACAGATCCTGAGGGAAAGACTTCAGTGTACAGTCTCTCACCGGAAAAAATAGTGATTGATGCTCCTATGCTGTGGTGGCCTAACGGATATGGAAAGCAGTATCTATATACAGTGAAGGTGCTGTTAAAAGCAGGTGGCGAGATTGTCGATGTCTGGGAGAGGCGCATAGGACTTCGCACCATGACTGTAAGGCGCAGAAAAGATGAATGGGGAGAATCCTTTGCGCATGAAGTGAACGGAGTTACGGTTTTTGCCATGGGCGCAGATTATATACCTGAGGATCATCTTCTGGGAAGAACTTCCAGAGAGAGGACAAGAAGGCTTCTGCAGGACTGCAGGGAAGCGCATTTTAATGCCATACGTGTGTGGGGAGGCGGTCTTTATCCCGAGGACTATTTTTTCGATATTTGCGATGAGATGGGACTTATTGTATGGCAGGATTTTATGTTTGCATGTGCCGTATACGACCTGACACCGCAGTTTGCGGCAAACATCCGCCAGGAATTTATTGATAACATTGTCAGGATACGCCACCATGCCTGTCTTGGGCTGTGGTGCGGAAATAACGAGATGGAGCAGTTTGTGAAGGAAGGCAATTGGGTGACTAAGCCTTCAGAGGTACGGGATTATATCATCATGTATGAACATATGATACCGGAGCTCCTACGCGAGTATGATCCCCAGACATTTTATTGGCCGGCCAGTCCGTCTTCGGGAGGCTCCTTTGATGCTCCCAATGATCCGGACAGGGGAGACGTCCACTACTGGGAGGTATGGCACGGAAACAAGCCTTTTACAGAATACAGGAAATATTTCTTCAGATATGCTTCAGAATTTGGGTTCCAGTCCTTCCCATGCAGAAAAACAATTGAGACGTTCACAGATGATGAGAGGGATTATAACCCGTTCTCCTATATTATGGAAAAGCATCAGCGCAACTATGGTGCAAACGGGAAAATAATGAATTATATGCAGCAGACGTTCTGCTATCCAACGGACTTTGACACCTTCCTGTATGCCTCCCAGCTTCTCCAGGCGGAAGCCATCCGCTACGGCGTGGAGCATTTCAGAAGAAACAGGGGACGCTGCATGGGAGCCATCTACTGGCAGCTAAACGACTGCTGGCCTGTTATCTCCTGGTCATCAATTGATTATACAGGCAGATGGAAGGCGCTCCATTATTATGCAAAGCGATTCTTTGCGCCTGTAATGATCAGCTGCCAGGAAGAAGGAATGATGAGCCAGGTAGCTGATATGAACAGAGAACATTTTGAGTTCGAAAAGTCCATTCATCTGAATGTGACAAATGAGACAATGGAACCCCAGAGCGGTACAGTCTTCTGGGAACTGAGGACAGCTGATTCTGATATAATCAAAGCAGGCCAGGAGTTCATCCAGTTAGAACCGTGCTCCAGCAAATGGCTGGGCAAGAAATGTTTTGACGATATAGATATTTTCAGCACCTATGTCAGTTACCGCTTTGAACAGGATGGCAATACAGTCTCGGAGGGCAGTGTCATATTCTCATACCCGAAATATTTCCGGTATGAAGATCCGTGCCTCACCTTTGAGACAGAGGGTGACGAGATCATAATCACATCAAAAGCATATGCAAAGAGCGTAGAAATCCAGAACAGCCAGGAAGACCTTGTACTTGAGGACAACTACTTTGACATGAATAGGGGACAGAGGCGTGTCAGGATACTGAGAGGGAAGGCTGAAGGGGTGCGGGGGCGTAGTGTGTTTGATATAAAGTAGATTGCTGTTTAGCTGATTAGGGGCGGGAGGGACGCTTTGCATTTTAGGCAGTGAATCAGCATGAGGGACAGGCGGGCGGGAGGATTCGTGGTTCAGTCCGAACCGCTGCGTCGTGAAACTCTAAGGTCCCGAAGGCTGCTTGAAACGCAAAAGGCAGCCGGAAACTCGGTGCGTTTGCTGATGCAACCGCCCCTCAAACAGCTCCGGCTTTGAGCGCAAGCGCTCACTTTTGCTGACCGCAGCCTCCAGGACCTAAGAGTTTCATCTCCTCGCTCAAGTTCTTCACCACGAATCCTCCCGCCCGCCTGTCCCTCATGCTGATGCCAAGGTTATCGATGCAAAGCTGGCTCCTGTAATGAGGCTGGGGTATGGGTGAGGCCACTACTTTATTGGATTCCCGAAATATATTGGAATCAATTATTTGGTATGTTCAAAATATATAGACTATTCTATTTTTCCTTCAACATAGAGTGGGTATTAAATTGATAGCTTGTAAGTGTCAAACAGGCTCTTACGTAAACTAGCGCACTGTATTTAGAAAATATTAGATTTCGAAAACAGAAACTCCATGTATAAGATCTTAACCAAACTCTTATGTATACATAGTAGTTTTCCGCCCCAACCCAAGCCTGTTTATAACAGCCAGCTTTGTGCCGACAAACTTGGCGCCGTCAGGAAGGGGAGCGGTGGGGTTCGTTGTGAAGGACTATAGTGAGGAAGATGAAAATCTTAGACTACGGGACACGGAGCCTTAGATTTCACTCCGTAGCGGTCGGACAGAACAACGAACCCCACCGCTCCCCTTCCTGATGACTCACTGCCTCCCGCACAAAGCGTCCTGTTACTCCCCTAAACAGCAATTTACTCTGGCATACTCCCCCCTCCTGTGATAAAATATCAGTAAAGCATTTAGTTCCATTTCTATCTCACGGCTTTGCCGTATCTGATATCATTTCTGCCGTCTGGCATCAAAAGGAAATCTCAATGCTTAAATCCCAATTCAACTGGCAGGAGGGTTCCGTGATGAAGACGCAGATGCTTCTCCATGGACCGCCTGCGCTATTCAAAGGAGGCTGACACTATGGAAAAGCAAAGTAACATAACAGGGAATCTGCAGGGTTATGCAGATAAGGAAAAAGGAAAAGGAGGGATTAACCGCATTTACAAATCACGGCTGTTTGAAATGATATTCAGCAGCAAAAGAGAGCTTTTAGAACTGTATAATGCCGTGAATGGGACCAGCTATGAGAACCCGGAGGAGCTTGAAGTCAATACGCTGGAAAACGCTATCTATATGTCTATGCGTAATGATCTGTCATTTATAATTGACTCAAGGCTGGCGCTCTATGAGCACCAGTCCACCTACAATCCAAATCTTCCTCTAAGATTTCTGATGTATACAGCAAACCTGTATTCCAATATGACAAAAGACAGGAATTTGTATGGGAGCAGGCCGGTCAAACTGCCGGCACCCGGGTTTGTAATATTTTATAATGGACTGACAGAACAGCCGGACCGTCAGATTATTAAGCTTTCAGATGTTTATGAAGTGCAGGACAGAGAAATATCTTTGGAATTAAAAGCAGTAATGCTGAACATAAACAGAGGCCATAATGAAAGGCTGATGAGCAAATGCAAAACGCTGAAGGATTACAGCATTTATGTGGATAAGGTAAGGGAATATACAAAATCGATGCCGCTTGAAGATGCTGTGGAGAAAGCAATAACGGAATGTATAGAAGATGACATTTTGGCAGAGTTTCTGAGGAATAACCGAACGGAGGCAAAGAATGTGAGTATTTTTGAATATGATGAAGAGAAACATATGAGACAGACAAAGGAAGAAGGCAGGAAAGAAGGCAGGGAAGAAGGCAGAGAAGAAGGCAGAGAAGAGGGCAGAAAAGAGGGCGAAGCGCGTGTGAACCGTTTAATCAGACTTCTTGCCCGTCAAGACAGAACTGAAGATATAGTCAGAGCAGCAAGTGACAGAGAGTGGCAGGAGAAGCTGTTTAAAGAATTTGGATTGTAAATGAAGATGCATCAGATGCGGATGTTCTGAGAGATATAGACCATTTACAAAATAATATCCCTAAACTGGATGAAGACGACAATTTCCCCCTTGACAATATATAAAGAGCATGCCATAATACAGACAAATATCTGATGAAAGGTTGTGTATTTTTGTTAATTGCATTATTTGTGGTTCTTAAATAATAATTTAAGAGTGAAAACAGGAACGTTTATAGTAATGTATCTTAGGATAGATACTTTTATTTGTGTACCTGTTTAGGACCATAGAGATGCAGAATACAAATCACAACGTTTTAGCGGGATACAGGGAGTGGCGGCATTGTTTTGAAATTCAGAATTGTGCGGCGTGGGCTTTCTCTGTTATGATGTGCATTAGATTGCATATGTAATTATTACCTGCAGGACTGTAGATTTATGGTCCTGCAGGTTTTTTGCGTATATGGATAACAGCAGATTATACAGGAGGAAGATAAATTGGAACAGACATTTCAGACGTTAGAGTTTGACAAAATAAAAGATATATTGGAAGAATACGCTTACACGAAGGCTGCCAGGGAGAAAATCAGAGAGCTTGTGCCATATCTTGAGGAGAGTAAATTGCGTCACAGCTTAAAAGAGACAACGCAGGCAAGAGAAATATTGGATAAATTCGGAATGCCCCCATTTACAAGCATGGAGGGAATGGAAGAAATCCTTATTACGGCCTGCCAGGGCGGCTGTCTGCAGCCGGAGCAGCTGGAAGAAGTGGAAATATCCCTGACGGGAGTGAGCAGGATGAAAGACTTTCTGAACAGATGCAAGGTGCTGGAACAGGGACTGCCGTACTATGAAGAAAATATGCAGAGTATGGATGATCTTCGTGAAGAAATCGCCATGAAGATCAGAGGGGGCAGAGTAGATGATTTTGCCAGTCCGCTGCTTAAGAGCCTGCGTCAGGAGATAGATCGTATGGAAACTAAAGTGAGGGAAAAAGCTGAGGGGATCCTGCGGAATAATAAAGGGAACTGCTCAGACCAATTTGTGACAATGAGAAACGGACATCTGTGCCTTCCGGTAAAAAAGGAATGCAGGAGCCGTATCCAGGGAAGCCTGGTAGATAAATCTTCTACAGGGCAGACGCTGTTCATTGAACCGCAGGCTGTGGCACAGCTTACAGCGGAATTAATGTCAATGAGACTGGAAGAGGAAAATGAGGAGAGAAGGATACTATACGAGCTGACAGATATGGTTGCAGAGCAGGATGAGGTTTTCCGCCAAAATATCAGAGTGCTGGAGAAGATGGATTTTATATTTGCTAAAGGCCGTCTGAGTTTTGATATGGATGCTGTTGAACCTGAGATTAACACAGATCAGAGAATCCGTATTATGAATGGCCGGCATCCGTTCATAGAAAAAGATAAATGCGTCCCTCTCAATTTCCGGATCGGTGATGAAGTCAGGGGAGTCATTATAACAGGACCTAATACGGGTGGAAAGACCGTGGCAATTAAGACAGTGGGTCTGCTGGGGATTATGGCACAGTGCGGACTTCATGTGCCATGTGAAGAGGGTGATTTTACCATGAACAGTCAGGTGCTCTGTGACATTGGTGATGGGCAGAATATTACAGCTAATCTCTCCACATTCTCGGCCCATATCACAAATGTGCTTGAAATCCTTAAAAAAGCAGGAAAAGAGAGCCTTGTGATCATGGATGAGCTGGGTTCCGGGACAGACCCGGCAGAGGGGATGGGCATTGCGGTAGCTATACTGGAAGAACTAAGGCACAGTGGCTGCCTGTTCCTGGTAACCACCCATTATCCGGAAGTTAAGACATACGGGGAGAAGGCTGATAATGTGATGAATGCCAGGATGGCTTTTGACAAAGAGTCTCTGCGTCCATTATACAGGCTTGAAATAGGAGAATCAGGGGAGAGCTGTGCCTTTTATATTGCCAGACATCTAGGCATGCCAGAGCGAATGCTGGAGATTGCCAGAATAGCTGCGTATGGCAGGGCGGAGCAGACAGATATGGCAGCAGATGCCGCCAGGATAGGAGAAATAACCTCAGTGAGGGAAAACAATGTGAAGAAGCAGACAGGTCCTAAGATCCAAAAACATAAGCCGGCTTCCATGAAAGGGGCGCTTCTCACTCAGGAATACCAGATTGGCGATTGTGTGATGGTATATCCTGATAAGAAACTGGGAATCGTGTGCTCTAAAGTAAATGATAAAGGAGCTCTTCAGATACAGCTGCAGAAAAAGAAGATCTGGATCAGCCATAAAAGGGTTAAAATGCATGTAAAGGCAGAAGAACTTTATCCTGAGGATTACGACTTTTCTATTATTTTTGACACAGTAGCGAACAGAAAGGCAAGACATAAGATGGAGAAAAGCTACAGACCTGATCTGGAAACAAATTATGCGGCCGGGGAGGCACAAGACTATCACTGACAGCGTGTATTATTATTTCTAACCCATTTATATCCTGCATATACTACAACAGAGTATATGCGAGGAGTTTTTTGAGATGGAAGAGAAAGAAGAAAAAATCTATCCATACAGAGGGATTGGGATCCTTGCCCTGTGCGCTCTGCTTGTATTTGCCGGGATATACCGATTTGGAGAGACGGCTCTTCAGACAAGCAGCACTGTGGGAAACAGAGAATTGCCAATTTACAGCGTGGACACGCAAAAGAAACAGGTAGCGCTTTCATTTGATGCGGCCTGGGGAAATGAGGACACCCAGAGGATACTTGATATTCTGGCCAGTCATAACCTGCATGTAACTTTTTTCATGACAGGAGGCTGGGTTGAATCATATCCGGAGGATGTTAAGAAAATACAGGCAGCAGGCCATGATCTGGGAAATCACAGCGAAAACCACAAGAATATGAGCCAGCTTTCAGCAAAAGAATGCGAGGAAGAGATTATGAAGGTCCATGACCGTGTGAAAGAACTGACAGGTGTGAGCATGCAGCTGTTCAGGCCGCCCTATGGTGACTATGATAATAAGCTGATAAAAACATCATACTCCTGCGGATATTTCCCCATTCAGTGGTCCGTGGACAGTCTCGATTGGAAAGATTATGGCGTTGACAGTATTATCAGCACTGTACTTCAAAATAAAGATCTGACAAATGGCAGCATCATACTTATGCATAACGGGGCAAAGTATACGGCAGACGCCTTAGAGTCAGTAATCACAGGCCTGGAAACCCAGGGATACGAAATAGTCCCTATTTCACAGTTGATCTATAAAGAAAATTTCCATATGGATGGGACTGGGAAGCAGATAAGAGATTAAATTGCTGTTTAGCTGATTAGGGGCGGGAGAGTTCGTGGTTCAGTCCGAACCGCTGCGTCGTGAAACTCTAAGGCCCCGAAGACTGCTTGAAACGCAAAAGGCGGCCGGAAACTCGGTGCGTTTGTCGATACAAACGCCCCTCAGACAGCTCCGGCCTTGAGCGCAAGCGTTCACTTTTTTTGTAAGTCCCCCTCCTAATGTCGGCGGACGGTATGACCGCTCCCCTTCCTGATGGCTCACTTCCTTCCGCACAAAGCGTCCTGTTACTCCCCTAAACAGCAACCCCCTTAAGAAAACCTAAACCCATTCTTAAGACATCCACACTTGAGATTCTGTCTGTTTGGTAGTATAATTTATAAGATTACATGAAAAATTCACTTAAGTTTATATATAATATAAAAATCACTTGAGTAACAGTCAACAAAGGAGATTTGACAAAATGCACCGTGACAGCAGAGGCAGGAACAGCTGGAAAAAGCACCTGAATTACATATTGGCGGCAGCAATGATAGCAGGGTCTGTGCCTCAGCAGGTATATGCTGCCGATGCAGATACTCAGATTACTTCCAGCCAGGGGGGCACGGAAGCTCCTGTGGAGGAGCCGGCGCAGGTTCCTACAGAGGCGCCTACAGAAGCCCCCACAGAACCACATACTGAGGCTCCGACAGAAGCACCGACGGAGGCACCCACTGAGAAACCAACAGAGGCCGGTACAGAGGCACCTACGGAAACTAATACAGAAAAACAGACAGAAGGCACGGAAGCGCCGACTGAGAAGGAAACAGAAAAAGAATCAGAAAAGCTGACTGAAAAAGAAACAGAAAAGAATTCAGAAAAGCCGACAGAGAAGGAAACGGAAAAGAATTCAGAGAAGCCAACTGAGAAAGAAACGGAAAAGAATTCGGAGAAGCAGACTGAGAAGGATTCAGATAAAGAATCAGAGAAGGATACAGAGGGCGGAAGGGAAACTGAAAATGAGTCTGAAGGTGAGTCGGAATCTGAGCTAGAGTCGGAATCAGAGTCTGAGGGGGAATCTGAGAGCGAATCAGAATCTGAGACAGATAAAGATAAAAAGGATAAGGATAAAAAGAAAGAAAAGGAAAATATCAAGCCGGAGCATGAAGGGGATAAGTCCGAGGATCATTCGGATAAGGCACCTGCGCCTGCTGTAAACGTGATAGCAGGGACGGGAATCTATGTGGGTGAACTGCAAAGTACATATGCGCTTGATTTTTCAGCTGATTTTAAGGATGTGATGGACAGGATAGAGGCCTATTACAGGCAGTATCTGGACAGGCCGGAGGAGTTTACGGCGAAAAACTGGCAGGATGTGCTGGCTCTTTACGTAGTTGAATACAGGCAGCAGAATCCTGACGGGATTATCACCATGAATGGCGACTCGGAAAAACTTCTTAAAAAATGTTTCTTTATGATGAATCCGAAAAACACTTCAACAATGGCCGGGAATCTGCGTCAGGCAGTGCCGGGTATTGATGTGGGGCAGGAGGTCTTTTCAATTTCAGCAGAAGATTATATTAAGCTTTTTGGGCTTGACGGAGATCCTTCAGCAGTTTTAAAGACCGTGAACAGTGTGGTACAGTCGGGAAGTAATATGTCAGCTGAAGAGGCACAGGCAGCAGCCGTGAGAAACAATGAAGCGGCGGCAATGCTGCGTAAATATTCGTCAGTGGACTGCGGTGTATTATGTGCTGTTGTGTCACAGGCCCCGGGGATCATCCGCGGGACGCTTGGAAATGATATTTCCCGGGAGAGGGCAGCTATTGTGACTGCGGCTTACAGTCTGGTGGGAAAAGTAGGTTATTTCTGGGGAGGTAAATCCTATGCTAAGGGTTGGGATCCGCTATGGGGAAGCCCAATGATGGTCAGCGCAGCAGGGAGCCAGTCTTCAGGGACCCTGAGGGGATATGGCCTTGACTGCAGCGGTTATGTACTCTGGGCATTCTTTAATGGAATTGACGGAGATGCAGGAATAGGAGGCCATACTACAACTCAGTGGAATGCTTCGGCTATGGTGGAGCAGGCAAATGCCCGGCCGGGAGATCTGGTATTTTATAATGCACCTGACGGGACTGACAATAACCATGTAGGCATTGTCATAGGCAAAAAATCAGATGGAAGTCTGCTGGTAGCACACTGTTCCTCCAGCCAGAACGGAGTAGTTGTGGGCGAGGCGTGGTCGTCAGGATTCAGGTATGTGAGAACCCCTGTGGCACTCCCGTAAGGAGGTGCATTGTGCTGTGATACATAAACATTCATTGCTGTATAAATATATAGTAATATGAATGAGATAGGTCACGCAGTAAACAGGGATATTCAAAACCTGGATTAAAATATGGGATGAAAGAATAAATAAAATTAAAAAGAATTAAAAGAATTTAAAAGATAACAGTATTGACAAATTAAAATTTCCCTGTTAATATCTCTGTTAGAGCAAGGGCGTTCTTAGTAGCATAAGAACGCCCATTTTTAATTTCATTGGAAAATTTGCTCCCTGTGGAATTAAAACTACCGGAGAATGCGCAGCTGTATGCGGGAAGCGCAGCTGTGTGTGCGGAGCAGATGATGCGTAAAAAAATAGGAACTTTAGTGTGTGAGGCATGCTTTTGTTCTTTGTATTAGGAGGAAAACTATATGAAGTATACGAAACAGGACATTATGCGTCTGGCGGAGGAAGAAGATGTGGAATTTATCAGACTCCAGTTTACGGATATGTTCGGCAACCTGAAAAATATGGCAATTACCTTTAGCCAGCTGGAAAAGGCTCTTGATAACAAGTGCATGTTTGACGGCTCTTCTATTGAAGGATTTGACGGATTGGGTGAAGCAGATATGTACCTGTATCCTGACCTGGATACAATGGCTATCTTTCCATGGAGACCGCAGCAGGGAAAGGTGGCTCGTATGATCTGTGATATTCACCGGTCAAATGGGGAATCCTTTGAAGGAGATCCAAGATTTATTTTGAAAAAAGTGATAAAAGAAGCGGCAGATATGGGATACACCTTTGATGTGGGACCTGAATGTGAATTTTTCCTGTATCACACAGATGATAATGGCCAGCCGACAACCATTACTCATGAGAAAGCCGGTTATTTTGATTTAGGACCAATGGATCTGGGAGAGAATGCGAGGCGTGACATGGTGCTTACCCTGGAAGAAATGGGATTTGAAGTAGAAGCCTCTTACCACGAGACGGCTCCGGCACAGCATGAAATTGATTTCAGATATAATGAGGCTCTTGATACGGCAGATAACATTATGACCTTTAAGCTGGCTGTGAAGACAATAGCAAAACGTCATGGCCTCCATGCTACTTTTATGCCAAAGCCAAAATCAGGGATCAATGGGTCGGGGATGCACACTAATATGTCCCTCTCAAAAAATGGGAAAAATGTATTTTATGATGAAAAAGATCCTCTTGGACTCAGCCAGGAAGCATATTATTTTATTGGCGGGCTGATGAAGCATATTAAAGGGATGACGGCAATTACAAATCCTCTTGTTAATTCTTATAAGAGACTTGTTCCGGGATACGAGGCTCCTGTCTATATTGCGTGGTCAGCTGTGAACAGAAGTCCTCTGATCAGGATACCATCGGGCCGTGAAGAAAGCACAAGGATAGAACTGCGATGTCCAGATTCTGCCAGCAATCCGTATCTTGTCCTTGCAGTCTGCCTGGCGGCCGGAATGGACGGCATCAGGAATAAAATAACTCCTCCGGCGGGAATAGATAAAAATATTTTTGCTATGACTGCTGAGGAGAGAGTAAAGGAAGGTATTCAGACTCTTCCTGACAACCTTTCAAAAGCTGTTGAGGAGATGGAAAAGGACGGGCTGATACGCCAGGTTTTAGGAGAGCGTATGTTTGAAGCATATACCCGTGCTAAAAAAGAAGAATGGGCACAGTACTCCCAGCAGGTTTCTGAGTGGGAGACCCAGCAGTACCTGTACAGGATCTGATCTGCAGCCAAAAGTTATTTTAAACGGATATGTGTATGTGACTGAGAAGTTACTGAACAGTTAATAAATATTTATACGGGAGGTGTTCAGGTGGTAAGCATTGTGGTTGTCTTTCCAAGGCAGGAAGATGCCAGGAATATACGGAATCTTCTGATGCGCAGCGGCTATGATGTAGCCGGCATATGCACCAGCGGAGCTCAGGCCCTTCAGATTATAGACGGCCTGGATGACGGTATCGTTGTCTGCGGATACAAGTTTTCCGACATGCTTTATTCAGAATTAGCTGACTGCCTCCCTCCGCGTTTTGAGATGCTGCTGGTGGCATCCGCCCATGTACTCTGCGACTGCAGAGATAATGATATTGTCTGCCTGGAGCTTCCGCTGAAGGTACATGACTTTGTGAACACCCTGGAAATGATGGCAGGGAATCTGCTTCGGAGCAGAAAAAAGGCAAAGCTGAAGCCAAAAGGACGCAGCGAGGAAGAGAAAAAAGTGATCGACAGTGCAAAGAAGCTGCTGATGGAGAGAAATAACATGACAGAGGAGGAAGCACACCGGTATATTCAGAAATGCAGTATGGACAGCGGCCGCAACCTGCTTGAAACTGCCAGGATGGTATTCAGCCTGATGAAGTTCTAAAACTATGTAACTGTTCGTAACTATACAGCAGGCTTGTGCATATAACTGTGAAGGTGCTGAACAGTTACGGCTGTTCTATTATAAATATATGAGGAGGAGCTATATGAAATTTACCAAGATGCAGGGAATAGGGAATGACTACGTATATGTCAACTGCTTTGAGGAAACAGTGGAAGATCCGGGAGAGACAGCCATCCGGGTCAGCAACCGGCATTTTGGAATCGGGTCGGATGGACTTATACTAATAAAACCTTCAGATAAAGCTGATTTTATGATGGATATGTACAATGCGGACGGGTCACAGGGAGCCATGTGCGGAAACGGTATCCGCTGTGTTGCAAAATATGTGTATGATAAAGGAATGACAGATAAGACAGAGATCAGTATTGAGACAAAGAGCGGAATAAAATTTATTAAGCTTACTACTGCAGACGGCAGAGCAGAGCTGGCCCAGGTAAATATGGGAGCTCCAGTGCTGAAGGCGGAGAAGATCCCTGCCGTATCAAATTCCATGGAGATAATCGGCGAGCCTATTGAGATAGACGGTGAGTTATATCATATGACGTGTGTTTCCATGGGGAATCCCCATGCGGTAGTATACGTAGAAGATGTGAAGAAGGTACAGATAGAGAGGACGGGGCCTTTATTTGAAAATCATCCATTCTTTCCGGACAGGGTCAACACGGAATTTGTACATGTGATAGATGAAAATACCATTGAGATGCGGGTGTGGGAGAGAGGTTCAGGAGAGACTCTGGCCTGCGGAACAGGTGCATGTGCATCTGCCGTGGCTTCAATATTGAATGGATATACAAAAGATGAAGTAACTGTAAAGCTTCTGGGGGGCGATCTTAAGATACGCTGGGATAAAAAAGAAAATCTCGTATATATGACAGGACCTGCAGAAATAGTTTTTGAAGGAGAGATTACATGTTTAAAATAAATGAAAATTATTTAAAACTTCCGGGAAGCTACCTCTTTTCTACAATCGGAAAAAAAGTAGCGGCTTATCAGGAGAAGAATCCTGACAGAAAAATCATTAGGCTGGGTATCGGGGATGTGACGCAGCCCCTTGCACCTGCAGTTATTGAAGCGCTTCACAATGCTGTGGATGAGATGGGAGACTCTGCAACTTTCCATGGATATGCGCCGGATTTGGGATACGAATTTTTAAGGAAGGCAATTGCCGTCAACGATTATGCGCAGAGAGGATGTGATATACAGCCGGATGAGATCTTTGTGTCAGATGGGGCAAAATGTGATTCGGGAAATATTCAGGAAATATTCAGCATTGATAATAAGATAGCAGTCTGTGACCCTGTCTACCCGGTGTATGTAGATACGAATGTGATGGCAGGCCGTACCGGGACATATGATTCTGTGAAAGAGATGTGGAGCGATGTTATTTATATGCCTTGTACGCAGGAAAATGGGTTTGTTCCGGAGCTGCCGGAAGCGGCGCCTGATATTATTTATCTGTGCTTTCCTAATAATCCAACGGGTTCCACTATAACGAAGTCAGGCCTTCAGGCATGGGTGGACTATGCCAACAGGACCGGAGCTGTCATTATTTATGATGCGGCATATGAGGCCTACATTTCAGAAAAGGATGTGCCTCATTCAATTTATGAATGTGAGGGAGCCAGAACCTGTGCTATAGAATTGCGCAGTTTTTCAAAAAATGCAGGTTTTACGGGCGTGCGTCTGGGCTTCACTGTAGTGCCCAGGGATCTGAAAGCGGGGGATGTCCCGCTCCATGACCTGTGGGCCAGACGGCACGGGACAAAATACAACGGAGCGCCCTATATTGTTCAGCGCGCCGGGGAGGCCGTATACTCTGACGCAGGGAAAACCCAGTTAAAAGAGCAGGTTGCCTATTATATGAAGAATGCCAAGATCATCCTGGAAGGGCTGAAAAAAGCAGGTTACAGTGTTTCAGGAGGCGTTAACGCTCCTTATATCTGGCTGAAGACTCCGGGCAGTATGACTTCATGGGAATTTTTTGATCATCTGCTCTTTAAAGCCGGTGTTGTTGGCACGCCGGGAGCAGGATTTGGTCCCAGCGGAGAAGGCTATTTCAGGCTGACTGCATTTGGAAGCCATGAGAATACAATTGAGGCGATCGAGAGAATTAAAAAGCTTGGGTAATAGTATCCTCGGGCTTTCCGGGCAGAAGGTCATCTGAACCGCCGGCGCCTGATTTTACTTTTTTGAAATTTTTTATGGATGCTGAGGAGGACATCAGGCTGAGTGATACCTGTGCAGGGATATAGAACATCCATATGAGGAAGGTGGAGTTTTTTATCCAGCCGGACAATGCGGATGCAAGGGCCGGTATATAGTCTGCCAGGTTAAAAATTCCTACATGCAGATCGCATAACAGAAGCAGGATGAGCCCCATAGCCATCCAGGGCGAGTTTTTTTTAAAAGCGCTGCGGATATTTCCTGACAGAAGGCTGACATAAATGAGAGAGAGCAGCAGTTCTGCGTCTACAGGCAGAGGGTAAAAGACGTTTATTATAAAGACAGGGAGCAGGAAAAGGAAAGCATACCGCAGGGCAGATGAGATCCTGCGTTTCAGAAGCAGGAAATAACTCAGCTGGGCAAGGCAGAAAAGAAGGATGCCGGCTATATAAAAATCCGTAAAAATCAGAAAGTAATCTGCGCACAGAGAAAACAGTAAAGCGGCATTTAGAAAAAAGCAGCCTTCGTGAAATATGTCTGATTCGAGAAGCCAGGATAATGCATAGAGAAAGCATAAAAAAATGGAAGCCAGGCATAAAAGCGGGGACACTGGCAGGGGAAGGAAAGCTCTCTGCATATTAATAAGTATAACTATATAGAGAATAGCTTCGGCGTTGAGGAATAAACGTGTTCTCGAAGGCATAAGAAACTCCTTTTCAGGTACTTAATATTAAAACAATATTAAGCATTTCCAGAAAAGGAGTTATTTATTCCCAATCAGATGGATCAATGTTATAATGAGCAGTAAATACATTTGAGATAGAAGCCTGCATGCAGGCTGCATAGAGGAGGCATTAAATGTATGAATTAAAAATAGAAGATTTTAATCTGGATCAGATCATGGGATCAGGACAGTGTTTTAGATGGAAGGATGCCGGGAATGGAAGGATTTCCATTACAGCTTATGGAAAATATATGGAGGCTGTGCAGAAGGGGGATGTATTTGTTTTTTCCTGCGGCGAAGATGAATTTAAAAATGTCTGGGCAGAGTATTTTGATATGGGAACAGACTATGGCAGGATCAAGGAGACTGCTGACAGTTCAGATACATATCTGCAGGAGGCTATCCGGTTTGGCAGCGGAATAAGGATATTAAGGCAGGAATTGTGGGAAATGCTGGTAAGTTTTATTATCAGCCAGAATAATAATATTCCTAGGATCCGTAAAAATATAGAAGCAATCTGTGAAAAATACGGCGAAGAGATAATAGGAAGAGGGATTGACGGACAAATCCGAAGGGCGTATGCGTTCCCTGAGCCTAAAATACTTGCAGCAGCTAAAACTGCTGGGCTTGAAGGGCTGGGACTGGGATACAGGGATAAGTACATAGAGGCAGTTTCCCTCTGGTGGATGGAGCAGGGCTTTAGTGACAGCCGCCAGGCAGCCGGATGGCTGCTGGAGGAAGGGTATGAAGGCGCTGTTTCAAAGCTTCTTCAGATCAAGGGGATAGGAAGAAAAGTGGCTGATTGTGTCTGCCTCTTTGGGCTGCACTGTGTAGAGGCGTTTCCAATGGATACACATATGAAGAAGATAGAAAGGGAGCATTACAGAAGCGGATTTCCTTTAGAGAAATATAATGGATGTGCAGGCATCATGCAGCAGTATCTGTTTTATTATGATCTGGC
This sequence comes from Murimonas intestini, assembly GCF_024622195.1. NCBI lineage: Bacteria > Bacillati > Bacillota > Clostridia > Lachnospirales > Lachnospiraceae > Murimonas > Murimonas intestini. The sequence continues at coordinate 7,834 of NZ_JANKBI010000027.1, read as the reverse complement.
AGGGGAGAGCGGGGCGCTTGAATCTGCAGCAGCCAGAGAGTGATCTGCGGGCTGGCCTGAAATTGCATATAGGAAAATTTTTGATATTCTGCATATTTATGGACATGCCGCCATAAAATATAATAGGATAACTGTTCAGTACCTTCACAGTTACGAAATTTAAATTAATAATATCAGGAGGTTTGGCATGGCAAGAGGTCAGAGAAGGAGTATTGATACACAGATAGAGATGCTGGATGCGCAGATAGAAAAAGCGCAGAAAAAACTGGAGGATCTGCTGGAGCAGAAAGAAAATCTGGAAAACCAGAAAAGAGAAGAGGAAATCGGAAAACTTTATGATATGATGATGGCTTCAGAAAGAAGCTTTGATGAAGTAGAACAGTTTCTTCTCGGACCGTCATCTGAGAGCAGTATAGCCTGAAATGAGGAAAGACTGCCAGAATATGGGCGTTTGTACCGGCTTTCGTGGAATATCATATTTGGTATTTCAGAAAAGCCGGTATTTTTTTTGACATAGGGAATACCAGCCTTGTTTTTTAGACAGTCCTGTGCTATGGTTTTATTAAGCGGCCGCGGTACGCCGGACAAAAAAGGAGGACATATATGGGCAGAAAACTGTACTTTAACGGTGATATACTGACGATGGAGAAGGAACTGTACGCTGAAGCTGTACTGGAAGAAGACGGACGGATCCTGGCTGTCGGAAAGCTGGAAGACTGGATGAAAGAGGATGCTAAGCTGATAGATCTGCAGGGCAGAACAATGATGCCGGCATTTATCGATCCCCACAGCCATTTCACCGGTTATGCTACCGCCATGCTTCAGGTGTCTCTTGATGATGCCTCAAGCTTTGAAGAAATCAGGGAAAAGATACAGGATTTTATCATACAGAACAAGATAAAGCCAGGCGAGTGGATACAGGCAAGAGGATATGACCATAACCGGCTTAGTGAAAAAAAGCATCCTGACAGAGTGCTGCTTGATGAGGCGGCTCCAGACAATCCGCTGGTGATAAGTCATCAGTCAGGCCACATGGGGGTCTTCAATTCCCGGGGGCTTGCCGGCATAGGAGTGGATGAGGACACGGAATGCCCTCCGGGTGGGGTGATTGGCACAAGCGGCGGAAGGCTCACAGGATATATGGAAGAGACAGCCTTTGTAAAATACCAGCAGATGCTGCCCATGCCCTCAATGGACAGCCTGATGAATGCCTATCTGAAAGCCCAGGATAAATATGCCAGCTATGGGATCACCACTGTCCAGGAAGGCATGATGATGGAGCAGATGGGAGGCCTGTATGCATATTTGCTGGAAAAGGATATTCTGAAACTGGATGTGGTAGCTTACGCGGACATCAGAAAGCCTGAAAAGCTGGTTGAAGAATTTGCTTCCTGTTTTGGCAAATATAACAGACATTTTAAAATGGGCGGATATAAGATCATGCTGGATGGTTCGCCTCAGGGTCATACAGCGTGGATGAAAAAACCATATCTAAATGGAAAAAATGGTGAAAAAGGGTACCCTGTCTATACGGATAAAGAACTGGAGGATAAAATACGTATGGCTTACAGGCAGAGGAGACAGATCATTGTCCACTGCAATGGAGATGCGGCAAGTGAACAGTTCATCCGTGTATATAAGAAGGTGGCTGAGTCAGAAGGCAGATATGACGCCCGTCCGGTGATTATCCACGCCCAGCTTATGGACGAAGGGCAGATGGAGCAGGCTGGCCGGCTTTCTATGATACCATCATTTTTTATAGCACACATCTGGTACTGGGGAGATATCCACATAGAGAGCTTTGGAAAAGAGCGGGCTGACAGGATCAGCATGGCTGGAACAGCGTTGAAGGATGGTTTGATTTTTACATTCCATCAAGATGCGCCTGTAATAAATGCGGACATGCTGGAGACGGTCTGGTGTGCAGTCAACAGGATTACAAAAAACGGTGTTATCCTGGGGAGTGAAGAACGTATCGGAGTGCTGGACGCTTTGAAAGCTGTGACGGTCAACGCGGCTTACCAGTATTTCGAGGAGGATGTAAAAGGAAGCATCCGCACAGGCAAATATGCTGATTTTGTGATCCTGGACAAAAATCCTGTTAAGGCAGAACCCATGGAAATCAGAGATATTGCTGTTTTAGAGACAATCAAGGAAGGAAAGAGTATCTGGAAAAAAGCATAGGTGCGGTCAAACAACGCACAAGGGGGAAACAGTATGAAATTAGATTACAAAAGAACTTTTTTTATCGGGCTGGCTTTTATGTCTATAAGCGCTTTCTGGCAGATGTATGACAGTATTATACCGCTGATTCTTCAAAACACCTTTCATTTGAAGGAAACGCTGACAGGAACTATCATGGCGGCTGACAATGTACTTGCTGTATTTTTGCTGCCGCTGCTGGGGACTCTCTCTGATAAGGTGGACACCAGGCTGGGCAAGAGGATGCCTTTTATAATAGGAGGAACAGCTGCGGCAGTGTGTTCCATGATGCTGCTGCCTCTGGCGGATTATAAAGTGAGCTTTGGGCTTTTCGCAGTGGCGCTGGGAGTTACGCTGCTGTCTATGGGCCTGTACCGCTCACCGTCCGTAGCCCTGATGCCTGACCTTACTCCAAAACCTCTCAGGAGCAAGGCAAATGCCGTCATCAATCTGATGGGGGCGGTTGGAGGGATCTATTCTCTGATCCTGATCAGCACTCTTGTGGGAAAAGGTGAACGGCCCAGTTATTTGCCTGTGTTTGCAGGGGTTGCATTTCTGATGGCGGCAGCAGTGGTTCTGCTTGTTATTACTGTTAAGGAGAAGAAGGTTGCAGCGGAGATTGCAGAGAAGTATCCCCAGGAGGATGAGGAATATGAAGCAACAGGAGGAAAACTGCCCTCTGATGTTAAAAAGAGCCTCATTTTCCTTCTGGCTTCTATCTTTCTGTGGTTTACAGCTTATAATGCTGTCACGACAGCTTTTTCAAGATATGCCACAACTGTCTGGAAGCTGGAAGGCGGCGGGTTTGCCAACTGTCTCATGGTAGCTACTGTTGCTGCCATACTCAGTTATATTCCTATCGGCATTGTATCCAGCCATATAGGGCGAAAGAAAAGTATTCTGATAGGGATCGTTATGATGACGGCATGTTATCTGGGAGCGGCATTTTTTACGGTCTATCATCCTGTGATCAATATTGGGTTTGCCCTGATTGGGGTAGGCTGGGCAGCTATCAGTGTAAATTCTCTGCCTATGGTGGTTGAAATGTGCAAAGGCAGCGATATCGGTAAATATACAGGGTTATATTATACGTTTTCTATGGCAGCCCAGATCGTAACGCCTGTCCTGTCAGGATTTTTCCTGCAGCATATATCTTACAGGACATTATTCCCGTATGCCTGTATTTTTTCTGTGCTGGCGTTTTTTACCATGTCCATGGTGAAGCATGGGGATTCAAAGCCGGAGAAAAAGGCAAGCGCTTTAGAAAATTTTGATGTAGATGATTAAAATTTGGAGGAATACATATGACAGCAGTGTGGATCGCAGCAGGAGTTATTTTGCTGGCAGTTATCTTATATTTTATTGCAATTATGCCAAGAATAAAGGGAAGGCCGGATTACAGCATGCTCTATGGGCAGTATTATGCCCACAGGGGGCTGCATGACAATAAGTCAGAGGCTCCTGAAAATTCTATGGCAGCGTTTAAAAATGCGGTGGAAAATGGATATGGCATAGAACTTGATGTTCAGCTGACAAAGGATGAGCTTCCTGTAGTCTGCCATGATTTTTCACTGAAGAGGAACTGTGGGGCTGAGGGGAAGGTAAGCGACTATACCTATGAGGAACTGAAAAAATTCAATCTGTTTGATTCAGGGGAGCATATCCCTCTGTTTCAGGATGTGCTGAATCTTGTTGACGGCAGGGTGCCGATCATTGTTGAAATTAAGATGGAAAGTACAAGCTGCAGGGTATGTGAGATCGCAGATGAGCTTTTGAGAGCCTACAGTGGAAAATACTGTGTGGAATCATTTCATCCCTTTGCTGTGAGATGGTACAAAAAAAACAGGCCCGGGGTAATAAGAGGGCAGCTGTCCAGCCATTTTGGAAAGGAAGGAAATACGAATTTTTTTATGTGGCTGGTTCAGAATCTTCTTACAGATTTCTGGACAAAGCCAGATTTTATAGCGTATAACTGGCAGTATGAGAGCGTGGCTGCAAGAAGGCTGTGCAGGAAGTTTTATCATTGCCTGTCTGTTGCATGGACAGTCAAAAGCCAGGAGCAGCTGGATAAGAGCAGAGAGAAGTTTGATTTATTTATTTTTGAAGGATTTATACCAAAAGACTGACGGAGGAAATGATTTTGGAGAAAGAGACTAGATATTTACAGAACAGGCTGCTGCCTGATTCTGCGGCACCCCTTTTTTCACAGGCCAAAAAATTTGAGGAGCTTATGATGGTCTATTCCTGTGCGATAAGGGAGGTAAGGACTAAGCTGGAAGTGCTTAATGATGAGCTTTCGGTGAGATATAACAGAAACCCTATTGAATTTATTAAGACAAGAGTGAAAAAGCCAGTAAGCATTGCGAAAAAGCTGGAACAAAGAGGATTTGAGGTAAGCATTGAGTCTGTTCAGAATAATCTGAACGATGTGGCGGGTGTGAGAGTCATCTGCTGCTTTATAGATGATATCTATGATGTGGCAAGATGGCTTGCAAAACAGGATGATATCAAGCTTCTGGAGGTCAAAGATTATATACGCCATCCTAAGCCAAATGGCTACAGAAGTCTTCATTTGATAGTAGAGATACCGGTATTTTTTTCAGAGGGAAAAAAGAAGATGAAGGTGGAAGTACAGATAAGGACAATCGCCATGGATTTCTGGGCCAGTCTGGAACACCAGCTCCGCTATAAGAAAGATCTGCACGATATAGAGGACAGCGAAGCGATCGGTGAAGAGCTCAGGCAGTGTGCGGAGACTATAGCCAAAACGGATATACAGATGCAGAGTATCCGTGAAAAAATAGGAGTTTTCACAGAACTAACATAATTTACTGCTATACTGGTGCCAGAATGAACAGTGGAGGTAAAGAGTGATGGATAAATTAAAAGTACTGGTTGTGGATGACGAGAGCAGAATGCGAAAACTCGTAAAAGATTTTCTTGTTAAAAAGGACTTTGATGTTATAGAGGCAGGTGACGGGGAAGAGGCTATTGATATTTTTTTCCGGGCAAAAGATATTGCTCTTATTATCCTTGATGTAATGATGCCCAAGATGGATGGGTGGCAGGTATGCCGGGAAGTACGCCAGCATTCCAAAGTCCCTATTATCATGCTCACTGCCAAGAGTGATGAGAGAGATGAATTGCTGGGATTTGAGCTGGGTGTGGATGAATACATATCGAAGCCCTTCAGCCCGAAGATACTGGTTGCGAGAGTGGAAGCCATACTGCGCAGAAGTAATGCAATATCTACGGAGGATATAATGACTGCCGGAACAATTCAGCTGAATAAGGCAGCACATCAGGTACTTGTCAATGGCGGCGCCATAGAGCTGAGTTATAAGGAATTTGAACTTCTGGCTTATTTTATGGAGAACCAGGGGATTGCACTGTCACGTGAGAAGATATTAAACAGCGTGTGGAATTATGATTACTTTGGAGATGCAAGGACGATCGATACACACGTCAAAAAACTGAGAAGCAAACTGGGCAAAGATGCTGACTATATCAAGACCATTTGGGGAATGGGATACAAGTTCGAAGTGGAATGACACGGGGTGAAGGCATGAAATATTCCATTAAAACACAGCTGATAGGCATTTTTACCGGATTGATGGCAATAGTGCTGTTATCAACCTGGATGATAAATAACTTCTTTATGGAGAGCTATTATATAGTTAAGAAAGAAAAGCTTCTTATAGATACGTATAGTATACTCAGCGAGGCCAGTCTTACCGATGACTACGAGGGAGAGTCATTCGGAGAAAAGGTCAGGGTATCCTGCGGTGAGAACAGCATCCTGCTGCTGATCGTGAATAATCAATATAAGAAAATGTACAGAAACTTCTATTCAGAGGGGGAAGCAGGCATAATGGCCGGAAGGCTGTTCGGGTATTTCATGGGTATTGATACTACTAAATCTGATGTATTAAAAGTAGGCGACGGCTATGTGGTGCAGAAGATAACAGATCCGAACACAGCTTCTGACTATCTGGAAAGCTGGGGAACACTTGCATCAGGGGATTATTTTATGATGAGGATACCGATTGAAAGCATACGTGAAAGTGTCAGGATATCGAATGAATTTCTTGCTTATATCAGTATATTTGTCATGCTGCTGTGCGCGCTTGTCATCTGGTGGCTGTCTAAGAAGATAGCCAAGCCTTTGTCTGAACTGACAGACCTGTCAAAGAAAATGGCTGATCTGGATTTTGACGCAAAGTATACAAGCGGAGGAAAGAATGAGATAGGGCAGCTGGGGGAAAATTTCAACATGATGTCTGAAGTCTTGGAAAAAACATTTTCAGAGCTGAAGACTGCTAATAATGAACTCCAGAATGACATCGAGAAAAAAATCCAGATAGATGAAATGAGGAAAGATTTCCTTTCCAATGTATCTCATGAATTGAAGACACCTATTGCGCTGATCCAGGGGTATGCGGAAGGTCTGAAGGAAGGCATCAATGATGATGAGGAGAGCCGGAACTTTTATTGTGAAGTAATCATGGATGAAGCTTCTAAGATGAACAATATGGTTAAGAAACTTCTGACTCTGAATCAGCTGGAATTTGGAAATGACGCAGTTATAATGGAAAGGTTTGATATATCTGCGCTTGTACAGGGAGTGATCCAATCAGCTTCCCTTCTTGCCCAGCAAAAAGGAGCGCGAATTATATTTACGAATACTGGAAGTATAGATGTCTGGGCAGATGAGTTCAAGATTGAGGAGGTTGTGACTAATTATATCAGCAATGCCCTGAACCATGTGGCTGGAGATATGGTGATAGAAATTAAAATCAATAAACTTCTGTCTGAAAAAAAGGTTAGGGTAACTGTATTCAACACAGGTCTTCCGATTCCCAGGGAGGATCTTGACAAGATCTGGATCAAATTCTATAAAGTAGATAAAGCCAGGACAAGGGAGTACGGAGGAAGCGGCATTGGGCTTTCTATTGTAAAGGCGATCATGGATTCCATGAATCAGAAATGCGGAGTCATAAATTATGATAATGGTGTGGAATTCTGGTTTGAGCTGGAAGCAGATGAGACAGCAAATTCTGTTTCCGAACAGCAAGAAAAGGAGTGGTAATGGACAGTTACCAAAAGGAGCAGTTAAAATGAACAGTAATACAGTTATATGTGCCTGCAATGGTGTAACGGCCGGACAGATAGAAAAAGCTGTGCAGAGCGGGGCAAGGACATTTGAGGATGTTCAGCAGATGCTGCACATTGGCAGGCAGTGCATCAAGTGCAGGGACATGGCAGAGTTTTTGATTGAAGGCTTTGCAGAAGAGCAAAATACGCACGAAAACGCCTTGCGGGACAGTGACGTGTGAATAGTAACTAGGCGGCCATATGGCCGCCCGAAAAAAATGAAAAAAGTTGTTGACATTTGTCGGGACAGATGATATTATATCAAAGTCGCCTGAAGCGAGGGCGACACAAACAAAAAGAGAAATAAAAAAAGTTAAAAAAGTTGTTGACAAACATCGAAAGATGCGATAAAATATAAAAGCTGTCAGAGAGACAACAACAAAGAAACAAAATAGAGAAACACAAAGAACCTTGATAATTGAATAGTGAGACAACCTTGAAAATTCAAGAGAAAATTCAAGAACAGATGGAACGGAAG
>NZ_JANKBI010000026.1:0-61282 GCF_024622195.1 Murimonas intestini | reverse complement strand
GTTTTCGTGCGTATTTGCACGAAAATCCCGAGGGCTGCAGCGCGAAACGGCGGTTTTTGCCGTTTCTGTGCATCGCGGAGCGTGTTACTGGTCACGGAGTGAACAGTAACTTTTGGAGTAATTGAACTGGGGAAGAAGACATCGATATAAAGAAGGTGGACAGATGGCTGGAAAAATTAAGATTGCGTCTACATGCCGCAGGTGCGGCGCTATACGGCAGAATGTTACTGCATCTGCAGCAGACTCGGCTATAATAGAGTATATTGACAGTATTCTCCGGGGGATAGAGGCACGCCGGCCGGACCTGATCGTGCTGCCGGAAATGTGCGACCTGCCGGAGGGCTGGGAAATGGGGACTTATGTCCATTATATTGCGGCCAGGACAGAGGCAGTATATGAGCATGTGAAGAAGAAGGCACAAGAACTGAATGCATGGATCGCTTATCCCACAGTGCGTCAGCTGGAGGATAAAACCTTCAGGAACAGCTGTATACTGATTGACAGAAAAGGAAAGACGGCATTAGTATACGATAAGATGCATCCTACACTGGGTGAACTTGAGGCGGGCATCCGTCCCGGAGAGGCGCCCCGGGTGCTGGAATGTGAGCTGGGATGTGTGGGAGCGGCCATCTGTTTTGATCTGAACTATACAGATCTGGCTCTGGAATATCGAAAGAGAAACGTGGATCTTTTGCTGTTCCCATCGCTGTTTGACGGGGGACTGATGCAGCAGATGTGGGCGTTTACCGCAAGAGCGTATCTTGCAGGAGCCTGCGGAGGCTGCTGTGCATCTGTAATTTCTCCGGCTGGTGAAGTGCTGGAAAGATCAACAGGATACTTTTCAGAAATAGTTTATACAGTCAATCTGGATTATGAGCTTGTACATTTGGATTTTAACAGGGATAAGCTTTTGGAGCTTACGGACAAGTATGCAGACAGCGTGACTATGCGTGACCCGGGCGGACTGGGATCTGTGATACTGATAAATGAGAGTGCCGGACGGACTATGAAAGAAATTTTAGAAGAATTCTCCATAGAGAGGCTGGATGATTATCTGGGGCGGATGGAGTATATAAAAAGCTGTTATGAGGCGAAGGAGTATGAAGTATGAATGAAAAAATTAATGCAGCGGTTCTCGGTTGTGGGCTGATGGGCAGAACGATTATTGAGAATATCTGGGATTCACCATTTTTGGGAGAGATTATCGGCTATGACGTCAGCGGGGAAGCACTGAAAGCAACACAGGAAAAGTATAATATCTGCGTGACAGACCAGCTTGATGATATTTTAAAGGATGAGAGTATAAAGCTTGTATATATTGCGGCAAGCAATGACGCCCATGTGCCTCTTGCTATAGCTGCAATGAAAGCAGGTAAAGCAGTTATGACGGAAAAACCGGTGGGGCTGTCCATTCCTGAGCTGGATAAACTGCTTGCCGTGCAGAAGGAGACAGGAGCTTTTATACAGGTGGGACTGGAACTGCGCTATTCCAAGCTGTACCTGAAGGCTAAGGAGATAATTGACAGCGGCCGTATCGGCAAACCTGTAAGCTATCATTATACATATTCCTGCTCACCTTACGAGAGAGAAAGCTGGAGAGTGAAAAAAGCCAATTCAGGAAGCATGTACCACGAAAAGCTGTGCCACTACATTGATCTTGTGCGCTGGTGGAACGGTTCGCGTGTCAGTGAGTTCGTGGTGACATCAGCTCCTAATACAATTCCATATTTTGAAATCGAAGATAATGTGCATGTCAGCTGCCGGTTTGAAAATGGCGCTGTAAGCCATTTGTTTTTCCTGATGACAGCAGCACCTACAGGTAATTCTGATATGCTTCAGATGAAGACGGATCTGTTCGACCAGGATAAGGACGGACATAAATTGAACTACATCATTACGGGTACAAAAGGAGCCATCGAGATTGATGTGTTCCAGCGGCAGCTTCGCGTTTACCGCCATGCTGGCGATCCCGCCCAGACAAAAACAGCGGAGGAGATAACAGAAGTGTATGCCTGGGATGAAGGAAGAGATCATGAGCATTTCCACAATACACAGACACAGAATCTGGATATCCTGCGCCGGGCTGCCTGTGGAGAACCACCGTACCTGTCTTTGGAGGATGCAGCGGAAACCATGAGGCTGTGTGTGGAATTCAGTGCTGCCCAGCAGGGTCATACGTGGGAAGTAATTAAACGCTGAGACATTTATAAATATATAAACTTACTAAAAAGAATTTTTAATTCAGAGGTGTAATATGTCAGTGAAAATTTTAAAAACCAGTATGGGATTTGAACGGGAAAAGCTTATGGCACCCTTTGGCTTTAAGGGAGCACATATGAATGAACTTTGGCAGGTGGCAGTTTTGCTGCAGGATGAAAATGGAAATGAGGGCTTAGGCTTAGGAGTACAGAGTGTACTATGGTCGGACAGCGCAGTGTTTGCGCAGTATTCGCCTTCTGCGGGAAACAGCATTATGCTGCTGCTGACAGAATATGCCGTGAATCTTCTCAGGGGTCAGACCATGACCTCACCAACGGAGATGCTGAAAGACATTTTTCCGGCAGTACATGATTATGGAAAAAAGATTACAGGCAATAATGATCTGCGCAAGACATTTGTCCTCAATGCCCTTGTGCCGGTGGATATGGCTTTGTGGCGCCTGTATGCGGAACAGAATAAGATTACCTTTTTTGATGACCTGGTGCCGGATGAAGCGAAGCCGTATCTGCAGGGAAGACAAAAGCAGCTTGCTTCTGTGCCGCTGATCACATATGGTTTGTCTCCTGTCAATGTAGGCAGTTTGGCGCAAAGCGGCATGTTTTTTATGAAAATAAAAATCGGAAGTGATCCGGAACATGACAATGACAGGGAAAAGATGCTTCAGTGGGACTGCCAGCGGCTGACCATGATCCACAATATTTTAAAGGACTTCCGCACGCCGTATACAGAATCCGGCAAAATTCCGTATTATCTGGATGCCAATGGCAGGTATGATTCCCGTGACAGGGTGATGCGTCTGTTTGACCATGCAGACAAGATCGGGGCGCTGGAACATATCATAATGCTGGAAGAGCCGTTTACAGAAAATTCAGGCATTGATGTCTTTGATTTCCCAACCCGTATTGTTGCAGATGAGAGCGTACATGATGCAGATGATGTGGACCGTCTCATAGCACAGGGGTATACAGGTATTGCCCTCAAGCCAATCGCAAAGACACTGAGTGTTACCTTTGAGATCCTGGAGCGTGCCGGGGCTGCAAAGATCCCCTGTTTCTGTGCAGACTTAACAGTGAATCCGCTTATGGTAGACTGGAATAAAAATGTAGCGGCGCGGCTGGCATGTCTGCCCGGCATGAAGGTGGGGGTAGTGGAGTCAAACGGTAATCAGAACTATATTAACTGGAATAAAATGAAAAACTATCATCCAATGGGATGGGAGAGCTGGGTGGACTCTTCAAACGGAGTATTCGGCCTGGATAAAAATTTCTATAGATACAGCGGAGGAATTTTTGCACCCGCCCCCCACTATCGTGAAATGGCTCTTTTATAGTAAGGGAGACACTATGAAAACATATAAATTTGGAATCATGGGCAGCGGAATGATCGCCCATATCCACGCAAAAGCTATCCAAAAAATACCAAATGCAGCTATAGCCGGCATATACGGCCCGGTTACGGAAAGCGTACAGGAATTTGCAGCCAAATATCAATGCAGGGTATACCTCTCTTCTGAGGAAATGCTGGCAGATGAGGAAGTGGATGTGGTAAATATCTGTACACCGAGCGGAGTACATGCAGAACTGGCTATTGCGGCTGCAAGGGCTAATAAGCATGTAATAGTGGAAAAACCATTGGCGGTCAATAAAGAGGATGCACAGGCCGTGGTCCGGGTGCAAAAGGAGACGGGCGTAAAAATCTGCGTAATCTCACAGCTGCGTTTTTCTCCCGGGGTACAGGCCCTTAGGGATGCAGTCCGCCATGGGAAGCTGGGCAGGATGATCATGGGCAGCTTATCTATGCTGTATTACCGCAGTGAGGAGTATTACCAGAACGGAGGCTGGCGGGGACGCTGGTCCAGCGACGGGGGCGGTGCTCTTATGAATCAGGGTATTCACGGCCTTGACCTTCTTTCTTATATCTGCGGTCCGGTAGTGTCGGTACGTGCATTTTATAAAACCTTATTCCACGATATTGAGGTGGAAGATACCCTGTGTGCAATTTTGGAATTTAAAAACGGGGCACTTGGTACAGTGGAGGCAAGTACAGCGATAAAGCCCGGCAGTCCTCGTAAAATCCACATCGGAGGGACGCAGGGAAGCGCGGTGCTCACTGAGGATGCCATCACGGAATGGAGGGCGGATGAACCTGTTCCTGAAAGCGGGGAGCATTGGCAGATAGGCGCAGCAAATGATCCCTCCGCTTTGGATGTGACAGGACATCTGCTTCAGTTTAAAAATCTGCTGGCTTCTATTGAGGGCAGGGAAGAGCTTCTGGTAGATGCAGCGGCAGGATGCAGCACAGTAGAGCTTGTGCTGGCAATTTATGAATCCGCACGGAGCGGAAAAACAGTAAACCTTGAAATGAGTGAAAAGGACATATGAAAACAGCAGTAATCACAGACGAGATCTCGCAAAATCCCGAGCAGGCGGCAAAGGTTGCCTCTGACTTTTGTTTAGATGGAATTGAATTGCGCAGTGTGTGGGACAAGCAGCCGCACGAGTTGTCAGAAAAGGAAATAGATCGGATCAAAAATATTTGTGAAAGATACGGTCTAAAGGTATGTGCCATCTCCTCACCCTTTTTTAAATGTAATTTTAATAAGGATGAAATTGAGGCACAGATAAATCTTTTAGAAAAGACCATTCAATTGGCAAAACGGCTGGATTGCCGGATCATCAGAGGATTTAGTTTTTGGCAGGAGGAAGATTTTGAAAAGATGCTGCCTCTTATTGCAGAAGCTTTTAAGGTGCCTGCAAAGATGCTGCAGGAAGCAGATATGGAGCTTGCGCTGGAATTGGATCCTTCTGTGTATGCCTGCAATGGTCAGAGGCTTGCACGGCTGGTGGAGGCTATCGGGCATCCGTGTGTAAAAGCCTTATGGGATGCAGGGAACGATATCTATTCTCCTGTTCCGGAACAGCCATTTCCCGAGGGATATCATTATGTTCGGCCCTATATCGTACATGTGCATCTTAAGGATGCCGTGAAAAAGGGGGAGACTGCAGAAAGCGTTAAAATTGGAACAGGACAGGTGGATTGGACTGCCCAGCTTGCAGCACTGAAAGAGGATGGTTATAAAGGATATATCAGTCTGGAAACGCATTATCGAAAAGGGATAAAAATTTCAGAAGAGCTGCTGCGGCAGCCCGGAGGAGCAGATTTTTCTGAATGCGGCCTTGAGGCCAGCGAAGAATGTCTGGAAGCTCTGCAGGATATATTGGGAGAACTAAATTAGATACAGCAGGAGGTTAAATGTTACCGGGCACGGAGTGGACAGTAACATTAACACAGGAGGATTGCAATGCTTGAACTTATCAACGGAAAGATCATTGCTGACCGGGTTTTGGAGGGGTGGAACCTGTGGATCGAAGGAGGCAGGATTGCGGCGGTTACTACCCGTGACTGCCCGGGCGCCCAGGTAATTGATGCAGGGGGAGCATATATAGCCCCTGGATTTATAGATATCCATACCCATGGCGGGGGAGGATATGATTTTATGGACGGGACAGTGGAAGCCGTATGTAAGGCTGCCTCCATGCATATGAGCCATGGGACTACAACACTTCTGCCTACCACCTTGTCTTATGGGGTGGATTCCATAGAAGCGGCAATCCGGCACGCCAGGGAAGCAGGGGATAAACCGGATATGCCCAATATTCCGGGGGTACATCTGGAGGGTCCTTATTTTTCTTTAAAGCAGGCAGGGGCCCAGGATCCTGCATATATTAAGTCCCCGGCAAAGGCCGAATATGAGGGCATAACAGAACGTGCAAAAGGCTTTATTAAACGATGGAGTTTTGCTCCTGAACTGGAGGGGGCAAAAGAGTTTTGCGAATACCTTACAAAGCATGGGATTTCACCCTCTATAGGGCACAGTGACGCAGAATATGCAGATGTTCTGAAGGTATATGAAAAGGGCTGCCGTATGGTCACACATCTGTATTCGGGTATGTCCGGCATTGTACGGAAGAATGCATACCGTGTGCTCGGAGTTGTGGAAAGCGCCTATCTTCTGGATGACATGGCAGTTGAGGTGATCGCAGACGGCTGCCATCTGCCTGTTGAACTGCTGCAGCTGATCTATAAAGGTAAGGGAGCCGATAAGATATGTCTGGTAACGGATTCAATGCGTGGTGCCGGAATGCCCGACGGACCGTCGATCCTTGGACGCAAGCAGGACGGAATGCCCTGTATTATTGAGGACGGAGTGGCAAAACTGACGGACCGCTCGGCCTTTGCGGGAAGTACAGCTACCTTTGACCGGCTGGTGCGCATCATGCATAAGAATGTGGGCATTTCTATTGAAGAATGCGTAAAGATGGCAAGTACCACACCTGCACGAATGATCGGACTTTCTGGATGTAAGGGAAGGCTGCAGGAAGGATATGACGCGGACATTGTTGTTTTTGATGAAGACATACAGGTGAAGAAGGTTTTTGTCAAAAAGGGTGATATGGTGAGGATGCATTGTTATTAAAACACCCGCCAATCTATTTGTAAAATCAAGTGATCAGGCTTTAAAAAGTGATATAATACACCGAAAACCTGCTATACAGCACAATATGGAAAGTCTATAATAAAATTCAGAAAACAGAATTGAAAAAGAGCATAAATCAACCATAATAAGAAAGGAAAGAGTGATTGCTATGAAAATTACGATTATTGGAGCCGGCAGTTCTTACACGCCGGAGGTTCTTGAAAGACTGAACGGAATGCGTGAGGAGTTGCCTGTAACTGATATAACACTGATGGATATCAATGAAGAGCGTTTGAACATTGTCAGCGGATTCTGCGGGCGTTATGCAAAACATATGGGGCTTAATGTTAACTTTGCATGCACAACAAAGCTGTCTGAGGCACTGCCGGGAACAGATTTTGTTATTGTCCAGATCCGCGTGGGCGGCAATGCTGCACGTATCAATGATGAAAAGATTCCTCTGTCTTTTGGTTTGGTCGGACAGGAAACTACAGGTGCAGGCGGATTTATGAAAGCGCTGCGTACAATACCTGCTATGCTTGAGATTGCTCATGCAGTGGAGGAATATTGCCCGGATGCATGGATCATAAACTATACGAACCCCACAGGGATCGTTGCTGAAGCAGTGAATAAATATTCAAATGCCAAGATCGCAGGCCTTTGTGCAGGCGGATTTAACGGACGTAACTGGACAGCTATGGGACTGAATGTGGATGCAGACAGTGTACGGTATGATCTGGCAGGCCTGAACCACTTGAACTTTGCATACAACATTACAGTAAAAGGGAAACCCCTTACGGAAGAACAGTTCCGTACTATTGCTGCATACCGGGGCGAGCAGGACGCAGAAATGTGTATTAAACTAGGTGCCCTTCCTTCACCGTACCTGCAGTATTATTACCATAAATCTAAACGTGTCAAAGAGCTCCAGGAAAAGGAAATGTGCCGTGCAGAGGAAGTGCTGAGCGTAGAAAAAGAAGTTTACAGGGACTATGCAGATCCGGCCTGTGAGACAAAACCCGCTTCCATTGAGAAGAGAGGAGGCGGCGGATACTCTGAGATTGCACTTGGGGTCATTTCTGCCATTTACAATGACAAAGATACATGGATCACTGTAAATGTACCGAACAGGGGAACTTTTAGCTGGCTGCCGGATGATGCGGTGATCGAGACAGCCTGCATGGTAAATGCTTCCGGCATCCGTCCCATAAATGCAGGTCCGGTTCCAAAAGCTGTACGCGGGCTGATATGCGCAGTTAAGAACTATGAACAGCTGGCAGTTGAGGCAGCTGTGACGGGTTCCGTAGAGACTGCGGAATTAGCTTTGCTGGCTCATCCTTTGGTAGGGGAATGGGAACTTGTAAAAGGTATGCTGCCTAAGCTTCTGGAAGCAAACCGTCAGTGGCTGAAAAACTTTAAATTATAAATGGAGACCCCTTTTATGAAATATTATTTATCTATTGATCAGGGCGGAAGCAAGACAGATGCCCTGATCTTCACCCAGGAGGGCAGAATCTTAGCCTTTGCTGATGACCGTGATCTGCGTGCGCCGGGGGAGTCCTATTATCAGCTGCAGGGCCGCTGGATCAGATATGCTGCTGAGAAGGCAGCAGAAAAGGCAGAGCTTACTCTTAAAGATCTTTCTGGGGCCTGCTGTTCGCTTAACGGTGCAGACTGGCCTGAGGATTATGTACGTCTCCGCAAGCTGGTGTCAAATGAACTGGGACTGGCAGAAGAGAATATCCGAATTGTAAATGATTGCATCGGAGCCATGCGGGGCGGTACCGGCGGAGGCAATCAGGCTGTTCTGTGTGCGGGGACTGGCATGAACTGTGCTGTGCGTGCAGCAGACGGCAGAGAGTATATCTACGGCTACTTTGTTAATGCGCCGGATCAGGGAGGCGGTGCCATCGGCACAAAGGCATGGCAGAGTATTCTGGATGCTTATACGGGCCTTGGGCCAAAAACCATGCTTACAGAGCTTCTTTTGGAGCAGCATGGTGAGAGTGATCTGACGGAGCTGTACAAAAAGTTTACTTCCAATCAGATAGTATTCAAGAATTATAATCTGAGTCCGCTTGTAATGCGCGGCGCTAAAATGGGTGATGATGTATCCAGGGATATAGTTGACACGGCTGCAAAGCGGATGGTCTGCTATATGGAAAATGCAGCCAAAAAGCTTGAGCTGCTAAATGAACAGGTGACTCTGGTGCTTACAGGTGGTGTTTTCAAAGGCGACGGGGAAGTATTGTTTCAGGCCATTGAGCATTATATCGGACAAAAGGGTCTTAATTTCATCTGTACTCCGGCCCACTATGAGCCGGTGGCGGGGGCGGCACTGCTTCTGCTGGATGAGTTAGAACCACAAAAGCGGGCTTCTGCCATGGAGAAATTTGCCCAGGATGCCCCGCGCTTCGGAGTAAAATGGGGCTGACGACAGGAGGAACAGATCATGAATGAAAACAAAATGGAAGACAAGATCTTTCTTACCACCATACATCACTCGGATCTTACATGGCAGTTTCCGTATGAGGAGTACGATGAGATCCGCGAAGAGCAATTAAATATTGTAATGGATTTTTTTGAGAAATATCCAGGCTATGGCTATATTTTTGACCAGGCTTATGTACTTCAGAATTACCTGGAAAGGAATCCAAAGAAGCTTGAACAGATCCGTGCATATGTTGATGAAGGACGCGGTATGCTTGAACTTATTGGCGGCTATTGCATTCCTGATATGAATCTGATCAGCGGAGAATCTTTTCTGCGCAACTGTATGCTGGGACGTGAGTTTTATCAGAAGACATGTGGATATACACCCCAGTGTGCAAGTCTCATGGATTCTTTTGGCACACCGTTCCAGACGCCGCAGATGCTGGCAGCAGCAGGTTATCATTATCTTGCACCGGGACGTATGCCAAATGCTCCCGAAGATCTGGATGTGGATGCACCGTTTGTGTGGCAGGGTGCGGCAGGCACATCTGTGACTGTGGCTCCCCAGGGTGCAGGTATTGATAAAACATCATATGTGACAAACGTGCCTGTAATGCTGGACGAGGATGAGCGTTTTGAAAAAACATTTACTGACCTGCAGAAAATGAAGGGAAATGTGCTGGCATACTACATCTCAGAGGTCCAGATGCTGGATGAGAGATTTTTTAAGCATCTTGAAGCGGTAAATGCAAATGCAGGTGCAGAGCGCAAGGTAACGTTCGGCCGTCTGGCTGATTACTGTAAAACATTGGATGAGGATATACTGCCTGTTTATAAAGGAGAATTTAATCCTGTATTTACCGGATGTTATACGACTCGCATTGGAGTCAAACAGCAGATTCGGGCTGCAGAGAATGCACTGTTTAATGCAGAGCTGGCATGTGCCCTGACAGACAGAGAACCGGATCTTGAAAAAGCGTGGAGACAGCTGGCTCTTGGCCAGTTCCATGACGCTGCCTGCGGCTGCCATCATGATGCATGTAATACGGGAGTGATGAAAAAGCTGCAGTTTGCTTTAAGCTGCGCAGAAGATTCCTGTGCAGAAGCATTAGGCAGAGGTACAGCTGTGGCAGTGCTGAATCCTTCAGCCAGCGGGGAGGAGCAGCTGATAGAGACTACCGCGGGGGCGCTGCCGGCAGGAGTTCCCCTCCAGCGTGACGGTGACAGATATTACTTTACTGCTAAACTTCTGCCTCTCAGTGTAAAGACTTTTGAAGCAGGGTGCCCTGATGAAGCAGTGGACCCGCTGAAAAGAGATACTGCAGGCTACTGCGGAGAAACAGATTGCTTTGCCTTTGATTTTACAAATCCCATGCCTAAGATTAAATCCAGGCGCTATGGACATTCTGTGTTTGGACAGGAAAATTTCGGCGAAATTATTTTCCGTCATGAAAGTGGCTCCATGTGGGCAGAAGTTCTCCGTGAGGTTCCTTATGGCGCTGAATTTCAGGATGAAGAAGTATGTGATGTGGAAGAAGGACCGCTTTTTATCAAAGTGACCACCAGAGGAGCGGTGCGTCCGGGCCACAGGCCTATTTCAGGGAACGCAGGTGACTATTGGCCGGGATTTGGTTCTCTGTCCTTCAAGAAAGAGTATATCTTCCCGCGGTATCTGCCATATTTCCGGCTGCGGCTGACTGTGGATTTCACAGGATACAATACTAAAATTTCCCTGCGAATCCCTGTAGAGCTGGATCCGCTGAAGGCGAAAGCACTGTATGATACGCCGTTTGCAGCAGTCTGCCGGAAACCGTATTTTGAAGTGCCGTATAAATATCGTGATACAGCTCAGCCGATGCAGCCGGGTGTGTATAATTACGCAAAAGGTGACTACCCTGCTTTGCACTGGGTAGATTACAGTGACGATCAGGCAGGATTGTCAATTGCCAATACAGGTACTCCGGGCCATCAGATGGTAGGAAAGGATATTTTCATCAGCCTGCAGCGCAGCGGAACAAACTGTCAGGACGGTACTATGTATCCGCAGCCGGGATCTTATGATAACGGGGAGCATGTATTTGATTTTGCTTTTTCAGATCATGCTCCTGAGGAAGATACTGCAGCAGTGGCACTGGGGGCGGTATTGAACCGTGCACCAGTCTGTATTGCGGGGACTTCGGTACAAAATCAGGAGAGCCTTCTGCGGTTCAGTAAATCTAATGTGGCAGTGTCGGCTGCATATCGCGATAAAGGTGTTCTTATAGTAAGAGCCTATGAGATTTTAGGAAAAGAAACACAGTGCGGGCTGATCTGCAGTGAGGGGCTGTCATGCTATGAATCTGATGTGTATGGTAACATAGGTGAAAAGCTGGACAAACAGCAGCTGCAGTTTGCGCCATTTGAGATCAGGACGTTTGTTCTTAAAATGGAAGAACAGCAAGGAGACTTTTCATGAAGAAAATAGTGAGTGGTTCTATGGAAGAGCAGGCAAAAACGGCCGCAAAGATTATTGCCTCATACGTAAAGAAAAAGCCAAATGCTTTGCTGTGCCTGGCAGCAGGCGACACTCCTACGGAGACATATGCCTGGATGGCCCGTATGCAGCGTGAAGGTCTGGCGGATTTTAGGGACTGCAGGCTTATAGGTCTGGACGAGTGGGCAGGACTGGATGAAGATACGGAAGGCGGCTGTATAAAATGTATCATTGACCATGTGGTGAAGCCCTTGGGATTAAAGAAAGAGAATGTTGTCTTTTTCGATGCCTGTTCTGAAGATTTGGATGAAGAGTGCGCCAGAGTCAATAAATATCTGGCAGCAGAGGGGCCGATCGATGTTTCACTCATGGGAGTGGGAATGAACGGCCATATTGCTCTCAACGAGCCTGGATGTGATTTTAACAGTACTGCACATACAGTGCTCCTGGATCCAATTACAGTAAAGGTGGCCCAAAAGTATTTTCAAAAGCCAACCCCTGTCACACAGGGCATCACATTGGGAATGAAACAGATATGGGACAGCCGGGTCCTGGTTGTTATTGCAAACGGGAAAAAGAAACAGGCCATTATGCATACATCCATGTACGGTGAGGTGACAAATGCTGTGCCGGCCAGTGCATTGCAGAATCATCCAAACTGTATCGTAAGCCTGGATACTGCTGCAGATTCTGCCGCAGATTGGGACTTAGATTCGGCTATCGGGGATAAAGGAGAATAGAGATAATGGCTTTTCGGAAGGATTTTGTCTGGGGCGCTGCCGCGAGCGCTTATCAGATAGAGGGTGCAGCATTTGAAGACGGGAAAGGAGAGTCTATCTGGGATGTTTTTTCTCATCAGCCCGGAAAAGTATTTGACGGCCATACCGGCGATACTGCATGCGGACATTATCACTGCATGGAAAAAGATGTAGAAATGATGGCGGATCTGGGTCTTAAGGCCTACCGGTTTTCTGTTTCGTGGCCCAGAGTGCTGCCCCAGGGAATCGGAGATGTCAATGAGGCGGGAATGCATTTTTATGAACGTCTGGTGGACATGCTGCTGGAGCATGGCATTACGCCTTATGTAACATTATACCACTGGGACATGCCATATGCGCTGTATCTTCGCGGCGGCTGGATGAATCCGGAAAGTCCGCAGTGGTTTGCTGAGTATGCGGCGCTGATAGGCCGGAGGTTAAAGGGTAAAGTAAAGCATTTTATCACTTTTAATGAACCCCAGGTGTTTATCGGATGCTCCTTTATACAGACAGTTCATGCACCAGGAGTCAGAATGGAGCGGAGGGAGTGTCTGCAGATGAGCCACAATGTCCTGCTGGCTCATGGGCGTGCAGTCCAGGCGCTGCGGGCAGAGGTGCCCGGTGTACAGATTGGATATGCACCTACCTCAAATGCGGCAGTCCCGGTAAGTGAGAGCCTTCAGGATCAGGAGGCTGCCAGACAGGCTTACTTCGCAACCCCTGGCGGTGATGACTGGGTATGGAGTGTTGCATGGTGGAGTGATCCGGTGCTGCTGGGAAAATACCCGGAGGATGGAATGAAAATTCTGGAGAAAGACATGCCGCATGTTGGCGGGGATGACATGAAGCTGATCTCTCAGCCCATAGATTTCTACGGCCAGAATATTTACCGGGGTGACCCGGTGCGCATGGGCCAGGATGGCAGGCCGGAATTTTTAAAACATCCGGCGGGCGGTCCTAAAACGGCTATCGGATGGCATGTGAATTTTGACTGCCTGTATTGGGCTGTGAAATTCTTGAATGAACGGTATAAGAAGCCGATTTACATTACTGAAAACGGCATGTCCTGCCATGACTGGTTAAGTTTAGACGGTAAGGTACACGATTCAGCCCGTATTGATTATCTGCACCGCCATCTTTTGGGACTGCGCCGGGCAGCAGAAGAAGGTATCGATATTGCCGGATATTTTCAGTGGTCGCTGATGGACAACTTTGAGTGGAGCCAGGGATATAGCGACCGCTTCGGTTTAGTTTACATAGATTTTGCAACTTTAGAACGTATCCCGAAAGATTCATATGAATGGTATCGTGAGACTATTCATATGAATGGAGAAAACTTGTAAGTGCGGTCAGCCTTAAGAAGTAATAAATAAAAACAGGAAACCTTCTGTATATATGCAGGGTGAGAAATATTTGAAGTACCAAAACAATTATTTCTGCATGACTGCGTTGATATGGAAGGTTTTTGCGGTTAAATTACTGGTTAGATGATTAGAGGCGGGGAGGACGCTTTGCATTGTAGGTAGTGAATCAGCGGGAGGGGCAGGCGGCGGGCATGTGGCTTCGGGGCTCTGTCCGAACCGCTGTGTCCTGAAAATCTAAGGTTCCAAAGTCTGCTTGAACCGTGAAAGGCGGGCGGAAACTCGGTGCGTTTGCCTGATGCAAACGCCCCTCAGACAGTTCCGCCCTTGAGCGCAAGCGCTCACTTTCACTGACCGCAGACTCTGGAACCTAAGATTTTCATGTCCTCGCTCAAGTCCTTCACCCCGAAGCCACACGCCCGCCGCCTGTCCCTCCCACTGATGCCAAGGTTATCGGTGCAAAGCTGGCTCCCGTAATGAGGCTGGGGTATGGGTGAGACCACTACTTTGCTGGATTCCCGAAATATATTGGAATCAATTATTTGTCATATTCAAAATATATAGGGTATTCTATTTCTAAATCAACATAGAGAAAGATTTCAATTAAACTCCTTCATATACATAGTGGTTTTCCATCCCAGTCCCGGCCTGTTTATAACAGCCAGCTTTGTGCCAGTAAACTTGAAGCCTTGAGTCAGGAGCAGGGGCAGGAAGAGGCCGTTGTGGCGGACTATAGCGAGGACATGAAACTCTTAGGCTCCAGACAGCGCGGTCAGCAAAAACGAGCGCTTGCGCTCGAGGCCGGAGCTGTCTGAGACGAGTCCGCATCGGCGGACTTGTCGAGTTTCCGGCCGCTTTTTGCGGTTCTAGCGGTGTCTGGAGCCTTAGAGTTTCAGGACACAGCGGTTCGGACAGAACAACGGCCTCTTCCTGCCCCTGCTCCTGACTCAAGGCTCACTGCCTTCTGGACAAAGCGTCCTGTTACTCCCCTAAACAGCAATTAATGTGAAATTATTGTGTTTCTTTACACAAAAGCATTGCGGCAGAGACAAAAAAGGGCTATAATAAGCTGGTGCAGGCGTCTTTGCGCCCTGCAGCGATTTATGAACTTTAGGAGGATACTTACTTATGAATAAGTTAGGCAAGAGATTGGCAGTTATGGGACTGTGTGCCTGCATGGGAGCGGCTTCCCTGACAGGATGTTCTGGCAGCCCGGCAAAGGTAACGGTTGCCACATTAGATGGTGAAGATATTAAATTGGATTTATATACATTTATGGTCCGCTTTAATCAGGCACAGTTCCAGGGAGGGCCGTATGCATCTCTGTTCGGGGATGATATGTTCAATACTGACCTGGCGGGAGACGGGACTACATACGGGGAGACATTTAAACAGGGGATCCTTGAGAATATAGAGCAGATGCTCCTGCTGGAGAAGCATGCATCAGAGTATAATGTAGCTCTTACGGATGAAGAGAAAGCATCCCTTACAAAAGCTGCTGAAGACTTTATTGCAGCAAATGATAAAACTGTCCTTGATGAAATGTGCGCTACCCAGGAAGTCGTTGAGAGGGCTATGACATTGTATGCAGTGCAGTCCAAGATGCAGCAGGCCATCTACAATCAGGCGGATACAAATGTGAGTGATGAAGAAGCGGCACAGAAGACGGTAAATTATGTATTCCTGAGTACTGCAGGTACAGAGAAGGACGAGGAAGGCAATACGATTGACCTGACTGATGAGCAGAAGGCAGAGGTAAAGGATAAGGCACAGAGGATTCTGGATGCAGCTAAAGAGAGCCAGGATCTGGAGGCTGCCGCCAAAGCGGAGGATGACTCCCTTTCCATGATTTCCTCTTCCTATGGGACTGACAACGGAAACCTGAAGGAAGAAGTGAAAACAGCAGCAGAAACACTTGAAGACGGACAGTTTGCGGATGAACCTGTGGAAGCTGAGACAGGTTACTATGTGCTTCAGATGAAGACTACATTTGACAAAGACGCAACAGAGACAAGAAAAGAGACGATCGTACAGCAGAGAAAAGCAGACAAGTTTGAAGAGGTGACTGCTGCATGGAAAGAAGAAGCAGAGTTCACAGTAAATGATAAAAAAGTGGCAAAACTGGATTTCTTTGATACATTTACGCTGAAGCCGACAGAAGCATCCACCGAAGCCCCAACAGAGGCTCCGGCTGCTGAGACAGAGACTGAGTCAGGTACAGAAGCCGCAACTGAGGCACAGACAGCGGGAGAAGATACAACAGAAGAAAATACAACAGAAGTAGCTTCTGAGAGTGAGTCTGCTGCCAAAGCCGAAGAGACGGAGGATACTTCTGAAGCAGCAGAGACAGAGGCTCAGAACAGTACAGAAACAGAGGCATCAACAGAAGCCTAGAGCATAATTTTATAATAAAAAGCAGTTGGAGAGTTGTGAAATTCCTTCCAGCTGCTTTTTTTCTGTCTTTTTCTGTATTTAATTTTTCATGCGGTATTCAATATGATATTTTCGCAGCTGAACAGTTACTTAGAATGAATCCTTTCCAGGGAGAATGGCAATCATAAGACTGACATAAAATTACCTGTTGGATATTGCCGAAAGAATGGCAGGAAATGGAGACTATCATGAGAAGAGAAAATATATGTATCACAATAAATGACGAAGACTTGCAAGAATTTAGGATATACCTTTATGAGCGGGAAAACTCGGAGGCCACTATAAGGAAATATATGACGGATATACGCACCTTTTACCGCTTTCTGGATAAAAGCAGGGATGTCAGCAAGCAATGCCTTGTGGATTACAAGAACTGGCTTGCCGGAAATTATGCTGTATCAAGTGTGAATTCAATGCTTGTGGCATTAAATCAGTTTCTGGTTTTTCTGGAAGCGGGGACATTGAAAGTGAAGCGTTTAAATGTACAGAGGAACTTATTTGCCATACAGGATAAAGAGCTCAGTAAAGAAGAGTACCGCCATCTCTTAAAAGCGGCGGAAGAAAAAGGAAAACCGGCATTGTCACTTATGATAGAAACGATCTGTTCTACAGGGATACGTGTCAGTGAATTGTCCTATTTTACTGTAGACAGTATTAAGCAGGGACGTATCCAGGTTCAGAACAAAGGCAAAACAAGAATCATACTGATGCCTAAGGCGCTTAAAATGAAGCTACTTTATTTTGTACAGAAACAGCATATTACAAAAGGCTGTGTTTTTGTTACAAGAACTGGAAAGCCAAAGAACAGGAGTAATATCTGGGCAGAGATGAAAGCGCTGCACAGGGAAGCAGGGGTGGATGCAGTAAAGATATTTCCTCACAACCTGCGTCATCTGTTTGCCAGAGTCTATTATGCGGCGACAAACGATATTGCCGGCCTGGCAGACCTGCTGGGACACAGCAGCCTGGAAGTTACGAGGATATATACGTCCGCCACCAGCCAGACATACCAAAAACGGCTTGAAATGCTGGGACTTGTCTGAGAGAAAGTAAATAATTACTACATAATAACAATTATGTAATACTTAGAATTAGATAGATAGTTGTTATGACTTTATTCTAATGGTTTTTCCATATAGTGTCAATTACCTTTTTTGTCAGATACTCTTTTCTGAGGATAAAATATTTTCTTTTTTTAGAAATGCATAAAAATAAGACTTTGTTTGCTGACAAAGTTAAAAAAGTTTAACTATTGGGCAGATCTGTGAATTTACTGTACAGACCTTAAGAACATGATCCCGGAATGCAGAAATCTCATCGCTTCTTTTTCCTTTGTTTACGGAAATTTCCGCCAATCCCTTCCACTGTATTTTACTACATAATTGTTATTATGTGATCGTCCGGCGATGATCCATAGTTACGAGGCAAGTGTAGTAAATGCAGCAGATGACCAGTTAAAGGAAAAGGGAGGCATTAGAATGAAAAGAAAATTTCTTGCGTTTTTATTGACAGTATCTTTGTGTATGTCCGGCGGCGGTATAGCGGCTGTGGTACAGGCGGGAAATATGGGAGAAACACAGCTTCAGCCGGAGACGCAGAGCGAATCCCATACAGGTCCGGATGCGGAGTCTGAAATCCAGAATGGGACAGAAAGGGAAACAGCATGGGCAGGTACAGAGGCGGCCGTCGGGGCAGCAGAATCTGAGGAGTCAGAAAAGAAAACAGCCAGCGGCACTTTGGAATCGGAAACAGAGACAGCCAGCGGCACTTTGGAACCGGAAACAGAGACAGCCGGCGGCACTCTGGAATCGGAAACAGACACAGGGACAGCCAGCGGTATTCCGGAAACAGAAACAGAGCCAGTCAGCGGCACTCTGGTACCGGGAACAGAGTCAGGCAGCAGCACTCTGGAATCGGAAATAGACACAGAGGCAGGCAACAGTATTCCGGAATCAGAAACAGAGACAGAGACAGTCAGCGGTACTCTGCAGCCGGAAACAGATGCAGACGGCAATGTTTTGGAATCAGAGACAAATACTGAAGGTAATGGGATACTGCCTGAAACTTCCCGCATACAGGGAGCAGCTTTGCCTATACAGCAGTATTCTGCAGGGATTCTCTCTGATGTGACAAATATAGAGACTAATATCAGTTATCAGGAGGACTCTCTTTCCTGGCCGGGGACTGGCAGTGCGGACGATCCCAAAACAAAAACCGGGGACACTACAAACAGCAGATTTACCGCACGGACCGTGGATGCACAGGCAACAATCAATGGAAATATTAATACATATACACGTCAGCTGGATTACGGGGAAAATGTGTTTGATTTAGAAGTTGTTTCAAGCGACGGTTCAAAGGCAACTAATTACAGGATAACAGTGAACCGCAATAAAAAAGCTCAAAATAATACTCCGCCTTTCTATCTGTTTACCATAATCGCAGCCACGACAGGTGATTCACAGGACGGGGGAATCGTTGGTTTTGATCCGGATAAAAAGTATGACTATCAGAGGCAGGGCGATACGGAATGGAAGCCTGTACCGGATAATGCAGACAGAATACAAAACCTTTCAGCAGGCACATATTTTGTGCGTTATGGAGAAACTGATGATACAAGGGCCGGTATAAACAGTGTCAAGGTTGAAGTGCCAGTTCAGAACCCCAGGACTATAGAGATAGGGAGCGGACTGCAGCAGTTCCTTGATTCAAATCATATTCAGCTGTCATTTCCCCAGTCAGCCACAAGCGGCGAAAACGTAACGATCAGCGCGGTTCTGCCTGTAAATACTTATATGATTACAGGAGTAGACTGGAGCCAAAAAGTTACTACATCCGGAGGATTTAGTGCATCCGGCACCTTTACAGGGGCATGTTCGGTGACAGGCAATCCTACAGACGGGTATCTGTATGAATATACATTTACGATGAACAACTATGACCTGATTCTTGAGAATATAGTGTTAGAGCAGAGCTCTTACTACATGGTCCGTCTGGATGATATATATAAGTTCATTTTGAATATTGAAGTTACTCCGTCTGACCGCAATGAGGTCATAACAAATGGATATATGACAAACTATAAGGAAAATGCAGGAATAACTGTCAAAATTACTCCCGTACAGTCTGGCAGTTATTCTGTGGACAGGGTATTTGCAGTTAATGATCTGGACGGGCA
Organism: Murimonas intestini; assembly: GCF_024622195.1. Classification (NCBI taxonomy): domain Bacteria; kingdom Bacillati; phylum Bacillota; class Clostridia; order Lachnospirales; family Lachnospiraceae; genus Murimonas; species Murimonas intestini. Next base: position 41,949 of record NZ_JANKBI010000026.1, on the reverse strand, counting down.
GGAGTTATACTCTCAAATCGGGAGTGAGCTTGTTTTTAATATTGGAGCAAACATTACAGTCAGGGCGGACTTAACGCCGATTCCCGCCGATTTTGATGCGCTGAATATTGTAAGAAAGAAGATACCGGCAGATCTGACAATGCTGGAGTATTCCTCTATGCTTGAGATAAGTAACCTGCTTACCACAGAAGCAAACATCAGGAAACTATTAAAAGGCAGTCAGAGTTTTGTTGATGACTATGTCCAAAGGCTCAGTGATGCAGTATACAGGATGAAGTACCGGCCGGCTGTTTTAGATGAGATCAATGCGCAAAAACAAAGAATTCCGGCCGATTTAAGCATTTATAAGCCAGAGCAGGTCAATAAATTAAATGATGCCCTGAAAGCTGCACAGGAGCCAATTGATGATAACTGGGATATCCGGCGCCAAAATGAAGTAGATGCGCTGGCAGGTGATCTTCGCAGCGCCATCGATGCTTTGGAAAAAATTCCTGCACCAACGCCAGATGCGCCGGAGCTTATCAGCGTTACAGACACCACCATAATTGTAAAAGAAGTCCCTGGCCAGGAATATTCTGCTGATAATGGTGCAACATGGCAGCAGAGCGGTGTATTTTCCGGACTTAGTCCTGCTTCCGATTACGAAATTGTGACCAGGGTGTCTGAAACAGCCACCAGCGGATGCAGCCTGAGCAGCTCCCCGGTGAAGGCCGCCACTGATAAATCAAAGGTAACGGCTCCTCAGACGCCGGAACTTCTGGAGGCCACAGCAGATTCCGTAACAGTAAAATCCGTGGACGGTCAGGAATATTCTATTGACGGCGGAAAGACATGGCAGGATTCAGGAAAATTTGAAAAACTGGACAGCAGCAAAAAATATACTGTTATTACAAGAATAAAAGAGACAAATACTGCATATGCCAGCCCATACAGCGGCGCCCTGGAGGTATCAACAGACTCTCTGCCCGTTGAATCAGAGACGATGGAACCGGAAACAGAACCGGAAACAAAGACGGAACCAGAAACAGAGACAGAATCGGAAACAGAGACGGAAAAAGTAACAGAGAGAGAAACTGACACAGATCAGCCTGAGACAGAAACAGATCAGAATGAAAGTGAAATTAAACAGTCAGAAAGCGAAATAACTCAGACTGAAAGTGAAACAAAGCAGACTGAAAGTGAAGTGAAAAAAAACCAGGATGAAACAAAAAAGCAGGTGACGGATACTCAGCCTGATACAAAAAATGCTGTATCAAATCCTGTGAAAACAGGTGATTCCACACCTATTGCTTTTTATATTGGAATATTAAGCCTGGCGGTATTACTCTTTGCCGCATTCTTACTGATCAGAAGGCGGCGGAACTAATATACAAGGTAATATTATACACCTGCGTGCATTCCATAATTTAGATCCTTGCAGATGGGCGCAGGTGTATAGAAGCGAATGCAGCATTATCAGAATAAATAAAGAAACACTGACTCCGGATTAAAATCAGTTTTTATTTGGTATAATTTCCTCCTTTTTACAAATAATAGTCTCAGGTACAGAAGTACAGATTATGAAAAGTAAAATGGAGGAATTTGATTTTATGAAGGCTACAGGAATAGTGAGACGAATTGACGACCTCGGCCGTGTCGTGATACCAAAAGAGATCCGCAGGACACTGCGCATAAAAGAAGGTGCTCCGCTGGAGATATTTACTGACAGGGAAGGTGAGATCATATTAAAAAAGTATTCCCCCATAGGAGAGCTGGGGGCCTTTGCAAAGGAATATGCCGAATCCCTGGCACAGGTTACAGGACATATTGTCTGTATCGCCGACCGGGATCAGGTTATTGCGGCAGCAGGCGGGATGAAAAAAGATTATATGGGCAAGGAGATCAGCAAGCAGCTTGAGCTGGCTATTAATGAGCGGGAGAATGTGGTTTCGAATAAAGATGACGGAAATTATGTGAAGGTAACGAATGAAGAAGGGAGCGAGAGCCTCCCCCAGGTCATCTGCCCCATCATCTGTGAGGGAGACGCTATCGGAGCTGTTATAGTGATGGGGAAAGAAAGCCGGACAAAGATGGGAGAGCCGGAAATCCTGCTTGCAAAGTGCGCTGCCAGCTTTCTGGGACGGCAGATGGAGCAGTAAGTTGTTAAAACGCGTATCATTGAGGGATGGTGCGCGCTTTTTACTGCCCTCAAAAGGGCTCAGAAGAGGCAGCGCATCCATAATCCTCACTGTCTTCATCCGGCAGGCGGAGGCTGTGATATTCCTCCAGGGTCAGTCCTGTGAGGGTCAGATAGAGAGCCAGGGACCTGGTAACATACCTGATATGCCAGGGTTCATATGCATATCCTGTGATATTTTCTTTTCCTTTAGGATAGCGCAGTATGAAGCCAAACAGCGGGGCATTTTTAGTGAGCCACCGCCCTTCCAGTGTGAGGGCAAATTCTTCTGTCAGATCCAGGCTCAGGGCTGGGCAGGAGACATCCAGGGCCAGCCCTGTCTGGTGCTCACTTCCTCCGGGAGGCGCTACATAGATGGTTTCAGGATTACGGCTGAATAATTCGTTCTGCCGGGAATAGGTGCGGTAGCCGGAAACTCCATAGAGATGAAGGCCGTCATGGCGGCTTTGTATAAAGAGTGATTCTGCGGCATGGGCAGCTTCAGACTCCAGCATACGTTTGGGATCATCCGGGGCAGCGGAGCTGTCAAATGGGATCTGCGGCAAAATTAGGCTTTCGGGCTTAAAATCTTCTGAAAGCCGCCGGTTTCGGTTTACCAGCATATCATATGAGAAAACAAGAGGCATAATAAATTTACTGTAACTGTTCAGTACCTCAGACATGCTGAACAGCTGCAATCTCCTTTCATAAATTCTTAAAACACTCTAAAGCAATGCAGGATCATAATTACAGTCAATTATGATCCTGCATATAAATGTTTATGAGAGGAGAGCCTGTTTTATGTCAACTATTTCCGGAAATCTATTTTAATGCGTCCATGCTCATCTTTTCCAGAAGATCTGCCTTGATTTTATAGAGCTTGTCTGAAAGGTCCACATATACATCATGAGGATTTACAAAACGTTTTGTTTCGTCCCAGATGGTGTCCATTTCCCGGCGGCAGAATGCCTGGATGTCCATAACACTGGGTGAACTGTAGACACATTTGCCTTTCTGGAAAACCGGAATGAGCAGTTCCTTCAGCACGTAGGTGCCGCCGTGGATCTTCGTTTTCTTCCATGTCTCAAGCGGGTCGAAGATAATCATATCCTTTTTGTCATCAAATACTTCCCCCACAAGGGCGATCAGGTCTGCACGGATTTTTCCTGTCTCTTTGTCGTAGATCCTGAATATCGTCTTGTTTCCAGGATTAGTTATTTTTTCAGTGTTCTCTGAGAGCTTGATCTTGGGGATAAATTCACCTGTCTCCTCGTCCTGGATGGCGGCCAGTTTATAGACTCCGCCGAATGCAGGGCAGTCTTTTGAGGTGATCAGGTTGGTTCCAACACCCCAGGAGGTGATTTTCGCGCCCTGGCTTTTCAGACTCTCGATGAGGTATTCATCCAGATCGCTGGAGGCGGAAATAAAGGCATCTTCAAATCCGGCATCATCCAACATCTTGCGCGCCTTTTTGGACATGTAAGCCAGGTCGCCGCTGTCCAGGCGGATCCCGTAATTTTTAAGAGGTATGCCTGCTTCTCTCATCTCGGTAAATACTCTGATGGCATTGGGAACACCTGATTTGATAGTGTCGTATGTGTCTACCAGCAGGCAGCAGGCATCCGGGTACAGGTCTGCATATTTTTTGAATGCAGTATATTCATCCAGAAAACTCATGATCCAGCTGTGGGCATGTGTGCCCTTTACCGGCACGTCAAAGAGCTGTCCCGCCAGCACATTGGAGGTTCCCACACAGCCGCCGATCATGGCAGCCCTGGCCCCATAGACGCCGGCATCAGGACCCTGTGCCCTGCGCAGGCCGAATTCCATAATGCCGTCACCCTTGGCGGCGTAGACTACACGGGCGGCCTTAGTGGCGATCAGGCTCTGATGGTTGATGATAGTCAAAAGAGCAGTCTCTACCAGCTGTGCTTCCATAATAGGCGCCACAACTTTCAGGAGAGGCTCTCTTGGAAAGACAACAGTACCCTCAGGTATGGCATAGATATCACCTGTGAACTTAAAGGTACTCAGGTAATCCAGAAAATCTTCATCAAAAGTATTTAAAGATCTCAGATAACTGATATCATCAGGGCTGAAGCTCAGGTTTTCTATGTAGTCGATCACCTGATCCAGCCCGGCAGCTATGGCATAGCCGCCGTCACAGGGATTTCTGCGGTAAAATGCATCAAAGATCACGACTTCTGTAGTATGGTTTTTGAAATACCCCTGCATCATAGTCAGTTCGTAGAAATCTGTTAACAGCGTTAAATTCATTGTGCTCATATTCGTACTCCTTTATATAAATTTATATGGATTTATATGAATTCATTATTTTAGTATTTTGCTACTCATTTTCAGCGATAAAACTTTTATCTATTGTTATAACACATTGATAGCGTTTGTCCAACCCCTTAATGGCGGAAATGACCTGGTTTTTCAGTTCCTCAGTTTTGCTGCTGCTGTATTCAATAGGCACTACCATGTCAAATATCAGGTTGATCTGCTCTCTGCCGTCAACAAAACGGAAATCATGGATACTGAGACGTGAGTCCACCTGAGCTGCGGTTTTTGCAACTGCTGCTTTGAGCGCTGTGATATGGCTGTTTTCTGTTTCAACAGGATCCATGTGTATGACAAGGAAGATATTCAGTTTTTTGCTGACTTCCCGCTCTGCCCTGTCGATGATCTCATGTGATGTCTCCACATCCACATTGTTTGGAACTTCTGCATGGATAGAGGCCATGCTGCGTCCGGGCCCGTAATTATGGATAATAAGGTCATGTGACCCCACTATGCCTTCATATGATTCCACCAGTGAGGTGATTTCCTGAAAAAGCTTAGGATCCGCAGGTTCGCCGATCAGCGGTTTTAATGTGTCCCTGGCGATGCCGATACCGGCCCAGAGGACTATGCAGGCCACGATGACACCTACAAAGCCGTCAATATTCAGATCCAGGAAGTGAAAGATCAGTATGGAGCAGATAGTTGCAGAAGTTGTCACTACATCTCCGAGAGAATCGGCGGCGGTGGCAAGCATCACCTGGGAATTGATGCGCTGTCCCAGCTTTCTGTTAAAGTATCCCATCCACAGCTTTACGGCTACAGAGAGCAGCAGGATGATCAGGGATACAGTGCTGAAAGTCAGCTCTTCAGGGTGGAATATCTTGTCCAGAGAGTCCTTGAAAAAGGTAAGTCCCACCTGAAGGACAAGAAAGGCAACGATCAGGGCGCTGATATACTCTATACGCCCGTGTCCGAAGGGATGGTCCGCATCAGCTGGCTTGCCTGCCATTCTTGTACCCACGAGTCCTATAATTGAAGATGCGGCGTCTGACAGGTTGTTAAAAGCGTCTGCCATAACGGCAACGCTGTGCAATGCCATGCCTGCCGCCAGCTTTACTCCAAACAGCAGAGTATTGCAGCAGATCCCCACTGCTCCGGCCAGAGTGCCGTAAGATGTCCTGACTCTGATATTTTCAATGTCATCTTTATTTTTAACAAAAAATTTTACAAGTAATTCTGTCATAGGATTCCTCAAATCTTCTATAATAATATTGAAATGATTATATTGCTGCTGTCCCCGGAACCGCACATTTAGCGGGGCAAGGAATAGTAACATTATACTACTTTTTGGAGGATTGTGCCATTAATTTTAATTTTCCGGTATCCGGAAGCAGAGGGGACTTAGTGATTTAACGGCTCACAGGTGAGCTGTTAAATCAAATTGAATAAAAAATTAAAAAAATTTCTTAAAAGGGCTTGACTTTTATCAGAGGGATGATATATAATACAAAACGTTGAAACGGCAACGAGACAACATTAAAATGATGGGCTATCGCCAAATGGTAAGGCAACGGACTCTGACTCCGTCATTTCAAGGTTCGAATCCTTGTAGCCCAGTTAAAAACCAGTAATTACGAGAAAACTTGTACTTACTGGTTTTATTTGTGTATTGAAAATTCCTGTATTAAAATACCGCGTAAATAACCGGACAAATAAATAACATAATCTTCACATAATTTGAAGAAATTTCTGCCGTATTTTGTTTCTATAATAAGGATGTAAACAGCAAACAAAACAGCACAAGAAAGGAAGTAAGCATATGAAAAACAAATTAATGAGATTTGCAATTGCCGCAGCTATTATTGGAAGCACATCCTTGACCGCATTTGCTGCTAAACCCAGCCAGCCACAGGAGACAGCCGTGAGTACGCTTGGCCCGGGAGCCTCTAAAACAGATACTGCCGCAGCGGATCATGTGAAAGAAAGCTATGACAAGACACTTGGTGAGGGAGTATCTGTGATGGATACAGTGAAAGATGTAGTGCAGTAAATCACAGTGGGTGTCAAGAAGCCGGGAACCGGGAAGGTTCCCCGGCTTTTTGGGGTTCTTACTAAACATGTACAGCCGGAGGACTTATGAACAGAAGGATATATCTTGTAGAGGACGAAATACATTTAAGCCGGATTCTGCAGCTTTATCTTGAAAAAGAGGGATATGAAGTGACAACATTCCAATCAGGAATGGAGGCACTTAAGTATACAGAACAGATGCCGGATATGTGGGTATTGGACATTATGCTGCCTGATATCAGCGGATATGATATTCTGAAACAGATCAGGCTTATATCCTGGGATATTCCTGTTATATTTATGTCAGCCAGGAATGAGGAGATGGACCGGGTTGTGGGTCTGGAACTGGGCTCTGACGATTATCTTCCAAAACCATTTTTGCCAAGAGAGCTGGTGCTGCGTGTAAACAAGCTGATGCAGCATGTTTATGGCGCCAATGATGCTCCTGATGATGACAGTATTATTATTAACGGCTATAAGATAAGCAGGAACCAGAGAACAGTTTTTCTGAACGGAGAACAGGTAGTTCTCACTAATAATGAATTTGAACTTTTAATATATTTTGTTTCCAATAAAAATTTAGTGCTCACCAGGGATCAGATCTTAGACGGGGTATGGGGGACAGACTATTATGGCTCTGACCGGGTTGTGGATGATACCATACGGCGGCTTCGGAAAAAAATGGACGCCCTTCTTCTGGAGACACATTATGGATACGGATACAGACTGGCGGTGCAGCCATGAGAAGAGAGATGATCAAGACAAAATCACTGGCTGCCAGGATATGGCTGATACTCACAGCTCTGATCCTCGGCCTGATCTTATGCATCAGCCTGATTTATCTTGTGGTCTTTCAGAAAGTTCATGAAAAGACTGAAGGCAGAAACCTGATGTATCTGCATAATATTATGAAGAATGGGGAGCCTCAGGAACAGCAGATTTTTGAAAAATCAGAGTTTTTAAAAGAGAGTGATCATTTCATATGGCTGGGTCCGGAAAAACAAGAATCTAATTCCCCTGAATATGGGACTAAGTATGAAATGGACACGGGGCCGCTGCGGGAAGAGTTTGTCAAATTTGCGCAGGGGGTTGTACAGGGGGAAATGAATGGTAAATTATTTAAAACTAGTATTCAGGGCAGGACATATCTTATTGTTATAAGTTCTGTTCCCCAGGGATATCTGATCTCATCTGCTCCGCTGGATTTTGAATTCACTATCCTTTATATCGTGCTTTTTGTCTCCTGCCTTTTTATCTTTGCGGGTTTTTTTGCGTCTAAGATCATTGCCAAAAATATAGCACGTCCCTTAAAGGAGCTGGAAGATTTTACTTCCAGTATCGCAGCCAGGGAGTTTGGCCCTCCTGTTGATGTACACAGGGAAGATGAGACAGGGAGGCTGGCCTGTGCCATGAATAAAATGCAGGAGGATTTAAGAAGGGCGGATCAGGAAGAAAAAGTTTTTCTCCAAAGCATATCCCACGATCTTAAAACACCGGTCATGGTAATAATGAGCCATGCTGAGGCCATACTGGACGGTGTTTATATTGGCTCATTAAAAAATACAGCGCAAGTTATAAAAGATGAATCTGCAAGGCTGGCCAGAAAAATAAACCAGCTTCTCTATTTTAACACCCTTGGCTATTCTCTGGAATATTCAGATAAATCAGAAGAAATAGATTTGGGCCTGCTGGTCTCACAGACTGTATCACGAATAAAAGTGGTCAATCCGGATCTGGACTGGGACACGGAGACTGTTCCATTTTTTATCAGGTGTGATGCTGACAAACTAACAGTGGCTATTGAAAATATACTGGATAATGCCATTCGGTATGCAGACACCAGGATCAGTGTAAAGCTCAGGGAAGGGAGTCTGGAGATCTACAACGATGGACCTTCTATTCCGCAGGAAAAACTGGACAGAATTTTTGCAAATATGTATAAAGATAAAACTGGAAATTTTGGGCTGGGCCTTTCCATATCAAGGAAGATCTTCAACTATTACGGCGCATCTGTCAGCGTTGTTAACCGCACGCCCGGAGTCAGCTTCATGATCAGGTTTTCTGATGAAAATAAGATTTCCGGCAAGTCCGGGCAGTAAAATATAAAAAATAACAATTTTTATGCAAATTTTGGGATAAGTATTGAATTTTTGGGAATCATATGGTAGAATGTTGAAGATCAGTGAGGATTCAACAGTATGATCCTTTCAGTTTCAATACTTTTGGGCTATCGCCAAATGGTAAGGCAACGGACTCTGACTCCGTCATTTCAAGGTTCGAATCCTTGTAGCCCAGCTGCACAGGGGCGTTGCATTATGCAACGCTTTCTTTTTGTCTCACAGGGATGAGTGAGAGGCGCTTTTGTTATGACAGGAAATTTTGGGAGGTTATAAAATGGTATATCAGTTTGACAGCAGGGTGCGTTACAGTGAGGTAGATGAAAAGCAGGAGATGAGCCTTGTATCTGTCATTAATTATTTTCAGGATGTGACAACGTTCCATTCCGAGGCCATAGGGCTTGGGATAGAACATCTGAAGGAGGCTTCAAGAGCCTGGATGCTCTCAGCGTGGCAGATAGAGATAAACAGGCTCCCCGTATTTGGTGAGAATATCAGGGTACAGACATGGCCCTATGGGTTCAGCGGCTTCTATGGTGACAGGAATTTTACGCTTATGAATGAGAATCAGGAACTGCTCGTTTATGCGAATTCACTCTGGATATACGTGGATATCCTTACAGGGCGTCCTGTTAAGGTATCTGAGGAGGAAATCAGGGGATATCAGCTGGAGGAGGAGCTTCCTATGAAAAAGGCTCCCAGAAAGATCAGCCTGCCTCAGGAAGGCCGGAGAGCTGAACAGATCCAGGTACAGAAGCATCATCTGGATACAAATATGCATGTAAACAACGGACAATATGTGCTGATGGCACAGGAATTCCTTCCAGAAGGTTTTTTTGTGAAACAAATAAGGGTGCAGTATTGTAAAGCAGCCCTTCTGCATGATACAATAGTCCCATGGGTTTACGAGGAAGAAAAGTCAGTCAGTGTGGCCTTGAGTGATGAGTCTGGAAGGCCGTATGCAGTTGTTCGTTTTGAATAGGAGATAATATGCTGGAATTAGGAAAAAGACAAAAACTAAAAATTGTAAAAAGTGTAAACTTTGGCGTCTATCTGGGGGAAGCAGCTGATGCCCAGGAGCGGGTGCTGCTGCCTGCCAAGGAAGTGCCGGAAGGAGCAGCGGCCGGGGATGAGCTGGAGGTGTTCCTATATAAGGATTCAAAGGACAGGCTTATAGCGACTGTAAGAGAACCTCTTGTGAAGCTTGGAGATGCAGCTGTGCTCACTGTCAAGGAAGTAGGAAATATCGGTGCATTTCTGGACTGGGGTCTGGAAAAAGATCTCCTTCTGCCGTTTAAGGAGCAGACAAGAAGGGTCCGCCAGGGGGAGAAATGCCTCGCGGCTGTCTATATTGACAAGAGCAGCCGTCTGTGCGCCACAATGAATGTCTATGAATACCTCCAGAAAGATTCCCCCTATAAAAAGGAGGACAAGGTCACAGGTGTTGTGTATCTTATAAGTGAAGAGTTTGGGGCATTTGTGGCAGTTGATAACAAATATTCCGGTCTCATACCTAAAAAGGTGATGCCGCCGGAGCTTCACTCCGGAGATGTGGTAGAAGCCAGGGTGACAGGGGTTAAGGAAGATGGAAAGCTGGATCTTACTGTCAGGGAGAAAGCCTATATCCAGATAGACGAGGACGCTGAAAATGTCATGAAGGTCATAGAAGAATTTGAGGGAGTCCTGCCGTTTAATGACAAGGTATCGCCGGATGTCATAATGAGGGAATTTGGGCTGAGCAAGGCCGCCTTCAAGAGAGCAGTGGGACGTCTGCTGAAGAATGGCAGGATCGAGATAACAGAGAACAGGATAAAGAAAGTTAAATGAATTTTATAATTTACAGGAGGAATCATCATGAAAACAGTCATAAGCACAGACAAGGCTCCGGCAGCGATCGGACCATATTCACAGGCAATTGAAGTCAACGGGATGGTATATACATCAGGTGTTATTCCTGTAGTGCCGTCAACAGGGGAGATCCCTGAGGGGGCAGCAGCTCAGGCAGAGCAGGCTATCGGCAATCTGGCGGAGCTTCTGAAGGCTGCAGGCACATCTGTGGAGAATGTGGTGAAGACTACAGTATTTATAAAAAATATGGATGACTTTGGAAAAATCAATGAAATTTATGCAAAATTCTTTACAGAACCTTATCCGTCACGTTCTTGTGTGGAAGTTGCCAGACTTCCCAAAGATGTCCTGATCGAGATTGAGGCAATTGCTACAAAATAGCTGGATTTCATAAAAATCCGTTGCGTTTGCCATACAGGTGGTTTATAGTAATAATGTGGCAACTATTCAAATAACAGATCCGGGTTTTGAGAACCCGGGACAATGGGGCAGGAAAGGAGTTATTGGGAATGAAGGTACAGAATATTACAGATATTGACAAATTTTTTAAGATCGTAGATGAATGTGCAGGAAAAGTTGAACTTGTTACAGGAGAGGGCGACAGGCTCAACCTGAAGTCAAAGCTCTCCCAGTATGTATCAATGGCAAACATTTTCTCAAACGGAGAGATACCGGAGCTGGAAATCATAGCATATGAAAAGGAAGACATTGACAGGCTGGTTAATTTCATGATCAATGGCTAAAAAGCCATATCAGGAAGATCAGGCGATGTTGCAGGCACACAGGGCTGCGGTCAGGCATTTGGTAAATGCCTCCGCAGCTTTTTAATTTCATTGGAAACTTCGTCTCCTATGAAATTAAAAAGCTGCAGTCAGGACTACTTCCATTCTTGTTATTCGTGTGGACATTTGATATAATAGCTCCATTGGCAGCTATTATATCTTAAGCATTTAACCCTTGCGGCAGCCCCCAAGGTCAGGCGGGATTGACTTTGGAGTGCTGCCCGGGAAAATAAAGGAGAAGAATTTTGGATTCTATTGATTATTACGATAAGCACAGCAATGATTATTATGAAGCTACTGTAGATCTGGATATGTCGAAACAGCTGGAGCGTTTCTTTGAACTTTTGCCTGAAAATGCAGAGGTTCTGGATCTGGGCTGTGGATCCGGGAGGGATACTGTCTGGCTGGAGGAGGCGGGCTGTTATGTGACGCCTATGGACGGCTCAGCCCAGATGTGTGAGCTGGCAGGCATCTATACTGATAAAGAAGTCCTGAACCTCACATTCAGTGAGATGGACTTTGAAGAGGTCTTTGACGGCATCTGGGCATGCGCCTCTCTTACGCATGTATCAAAATCAGAGATAGATATTATCATGGATAAGGTTGAAAAGGCTCTCTGCCCTGACGGTGTGCTCTATATGTCGTATCCTGAAGGGGAAGGCACGGAGGAGGCACACGGACGGACTTTTAATAAGTATACACCGGAAGAACTCCATTCCATGCTGAAGAAGCATGGAGGACTTGAGATCATAGATATATGGCTGAGTGACGATGTACGCCCGGGCAATGACAGGCAGTGGGTAAATGTGCTGGCCAGAAAAATTGGAGGATTGGATAAAGAGGATGGTGAAGAATAGGACAAAAGCCGGCGGATGGCTGTTTCTCGTGGAAGTTCTCTGGGTTATGGCAGTGATCTTTGGGATCTCACCGTATCTGCCGGAAATGAATATGCTGGAGAATACCATATTCAGTGAAGTGGTTTTTGCACTGCCGCCGCTGATCTACATTGTGTTAACAAAAGTGAAGGTGAAAGAATGGATTCCCCACAACAGGCTTAATCTGTCGACAGCATTAATGGTAGTGCTCTTTACTGCGCTTCTCATGCCGGTTGTGTCATGGCTGAATATGTTCTCGATGATATTTGCTAAAAACTATGTGAATGACACTGTTGGTGTGCTCACTGATATGCCTCTGTGGCTGGGACTTCTGTCCATGGCGGTAATTCCGGCGGTTTTTGAGGAACTGGTTTACAGAGGGATCTATTACAGAACTTTCCGGGGCAGAGGATTCCTGCAGGCGGCGCTCGCCTGTGGTATAGCATTTGGAATTTCCCATCTGAATTTCAACCAGTTTTCTTATGCCTTGCTCCTGGGAGTGGTTTTTTGTGCGCTTATGGAGGCAACAGGCAGCATATATGCAACGATTTTGTCTCATTTTATTATAAATGGGTGGAGCGTTGTTGCAAATAAGATTTTGCCGCCGCTGATCGAGGCGCTGCAGGACATGCAGGCAGCCATGGGACAGCCGGTGACAACTGTTACTGATGTCTATACACAGACGGAGCTTTTTAATACCCTCAGGGGTTATACAGTTGTTGCAGCAGTGTCAGGCTGCCTGGCTTTCGGTGTGCTTGTCTGGATAATGAAACACTGCAGGAGAACAGATCATATGAGACAGATCATGCAGGATAAAGATACAGCGGAGGGAGGACGCACATTTTTGTCTGTCCCGTTTATTGCCGGTGCAGTCCTGGGATTTATCTATATGGCTTCAAGAGAGCTCTATTTTTAACATATGTCGGGCTTAGAGCGTGTTTGAAAAGGAGGACAGAAGATTAAGTGAACTTTACACATCTGCACGTCCATACGGAATACAGCCTTCTGGACGGTTCAAATAAAATAAAAGAATATGTGGCAAAGGTTAAAGAACTTGGGATGGACAGCGCTGCCATTACGGACCACGGAGTCATGTTCGGGGTGATCGATTTCTACAGGGCCGCCAGGGAGGCGGGGATCAACCCTGTTCTGGGGTGTGAAGTCTATGTGGCCCCGGGTTCCCGGTTCGATAAGGAGCAGGGGGCAGGGGATGACAGGTATTATCATCTGGTGCTTTTAGCTGAGAATAATCAGGGTTATGCCAACCTGATGAAAATAGTATCAAAAGGATTTGTGGAGGGCTTCTATTATAAGCCCAGGGTAGATATAGAGGTTTTAAGAGAGTACCATGAGGGGATCATAGCCCTGAGCGCCTGCCTGGCGGGAGAAGTACAGAGGTATCTTGTCAGAGGGATGTACGAGGAGGCAGTGAAGTCTGCCCTGAAGTACAGGGACATCTTCGGGGAGAATAACTTCTTTCTGGAGCTGCAGGATCACGGAATACCGGACCAGAAAATGGTCAATCCCCAGCTGCTCAGGATGAGCAAAGAGACAGGCATCGGACTTGTGGCTACAAATGATGTCCACTACACTTATAAGGAGGACGTGGCGCCCCACGATATCCTGCTCTGTATACAGACAGGGAAGAAGCTGGCTGATGAGGACAGGATGCGTTATGAGGGCGGCCAGTATTATGTAAAGTCTCCTGAAGAAATGGCCGCTCTTTTTCCATATGCGGCTGAGGCGCTGGAGAATACACACAAGATAGCCATGCGCTGTCATGTGGATATAGAATTCGGCGTGACAAAACTGCCTAAATATGATGTCCCTAAAGAGTATACTTCCTGGGAATACCTTAATAAGCTTTGTTTTGAAGGCCTGGAGGAGAGATACAGCCCGGTGACTCAGGAGTTGAAGGACAGACTGAATTATGAGCTGGATACAATTAAGACAATGGGCTATGTGGATTATTTCCTCATTGTTTGGGATTTCATAAAATATGCCAGAGACCATGGCATTATGGTGGGGCCGGGACGAGGATCAGCGGCCGGCAGCATTGTTTCCTATACACTGGGAATTACAAAGCTGGATCCGATCAAGTACAATCTGCTCTTTGAGCGTTTCTTAAATCCTGAGAGAGTATCTATGCCTGATATTGATATAGATTTCTGTTTTGAGAGACGCCAGGAGGTCATTGACTATGTGGTGCGCAAGTACGGTAAGGACAGGGTGGTACAGATCGTCACTTTCGGTACAATGGCGGCCAGAGGTGTCATCAGGGATGTGGGCAGGGTTATGGATCTGCCGTATGCGCTCTGTGATACAATAGCCAAAATGATCCCCAATGAGCTGAATATTACCATCGATAAAGCGCTGGACATGAGTTCAGACCTGCGCCGTGCCTATAAGGAGGATGAGCAGGTAAAGCAGCTTATAGACATGTCCAAGCGTCTTGAGGGCCTTCCGCGCCATACGTCCATGCATGCAGCCGGTGTTGTTATCAGCCAGAAGTCTGTGGATGAGTACGTGCCGCTTTCCAGGGCGAGTGACGGATCTATCACGACCCAGTTTACAATGACGACGCTGGAAGAGCTGGGACTGCTGAAAATGGATTTCCTGGGGCTTCGCACCCTGACCGTGATCCAGGATGCAGTGCGTCTGGCAGAGAAGTCTACAGGAAAGAAAATAGATATAGACCATATTGATTATAATGATAAGGACGTTCTTTTATCCATCGGTACAGGAAAAACTGAGGGAATATTCCAGCTGGAAAGCGGCGGGATGAAGAACTTCATGAAGGAATTAAAGCCTCAGAGCCTGGAGGATATCATAGCGGGAATATCCCTTTACCGGCCGGGTCCCATGGACTTTATACCACAGTATGTAAGAGGCAAAAACAACCCGGATAATATCACATATGACTGCCCCCAGCTGGAAGAGATACTGGAGCCGACATACGGCTGTATCGTGTACCAGGAGCAGGTTATGCAGATCGTGCGTAATCTGGCGGGGTATACACTGGGCAGGAGCGACCTGGTCCGCCGCGCCATGTCAAAGAAAAAAGCCTCTGTCATGGAAAAGGAGCGGCAGAACTTCGTATACGGAAATGAAGAAGAAGGCGTGCCCGGATGTATTAACAACGGGATCGATGAAAAAGTCGCAAATAAAATCTATGATGACATGATAGATTTTGCCAAGTATGCATTTAACAAGTCACATGCAGCGGCATATGCAGTGGTATCCTATCAGACAGCATACCTCAAGTATTACTATCCGCTGGAATTCATGGCTGCCCTGATGACATCTGTCATTGATAACCCGTCCAAGGTAGCAGAATATATCCTGACCTGCCGCCAGATGGGTATAGCCATACTGCCCCCGGATATCAATGTGGGGGAGAGCGCTTTTTCCGTAGACGGGGATTCTATCCGCTACGGGCTCTCGGCGATCAAGAGTATTGGCAGGCCGGTCATTGACGCTATCGTGAAAGAGCGCAGCGCAGGAGGAAAATACAGGAGCCTGTCGGATTTTATTGAACGCCTCACGGGAAAGGAAGTCAATAAAAGGACAATTGAAAACTTTATAAAGGCCGGTGCACTGGACAGCCTTGGCGGTACCAGGAAACAGTTCATGATGATCTATGTGAGCATTCTGGACAATGTCAATCAGACGAAAAAGTATTCCATGGCAGGCCAGATGAGCCTTTTTGACCTGGTGGGCGAGGAAGAGAAAAAAGATTTTGAAATCAGGCTGCCCGATGTGGGAGAATATGAGAAAGAACAGCTTCTGGCCTTTGAGAAGGAAGTCCTGGGAGTCTATATAAGCGGCCATCCTCTGGAAAAGTATGAGGAGAAGTGGAGAAAAAATATATCCAATACTACTCTGGATTTCCAGTTTGATGAGGAAACAGGAGGAACAAAGGTGCTGGATGGGCAGAAGGTCATCATCGGCGGAATGATCACCGAAAAGACTATTAAGCACACAAAGACAAATAAGACCATGGCTTTTCTGACCTTAGAGGATCTTCTGGGAACTGTGGAGGTCGTGGTGTTTCCAAGAGATTATGAGGGCAACAAGGAGCTGATGGAGGAGGATGCCAAGGTATTTATACGGGGCCGTGTATCTTCTGAGGATGACAAAGCCAGCAAGCTGATCTGCGAAAAAATATGGGCATTTGAGGATCTGCCCAGAGAAATCTGGATCCAGTTTGAAAATATGGAGGAGTACCTCAGGCAGGAAGAGTCCATGTATCAGATCCTGCGCAGGTCTGAGGGCAAGGACACGGTAGTTATCTATGTAAAGTCGCCAAAGGCCATCAAGCGTCTGTCACAGAATTGGTGTGTGGATGCAGGGGAACCTCTTTTTAGTGAAATCTCCGAACGATTTGGTGAGAAGAACGTAAAACTTGTAGAAAAGTGTATTGAAAATATGAAAAAAATGAATTAGAATGAGTAAGACAATGATAATGGTTTAACAATAGAAACAGTAACGAATCACCCTATTTTGAGATGGAGGTTAAAGTCATGGCAAAAGAAATCAAGACGATTGGAGTGTTAACAAGCGGCGGAGACGCGCCTGGTATGAATGCTGCCATTCGTGCGGTGGTAAGAAGAAGTATTTCCAAAGGGCTGAACGTAAAAGGTATATATAAAGGTTATAATGGATTATTAAATGAAGAAATAGTTGACTTAAGTGCAAGGGACGTATCTGATACAATTTCAAGAGGAGGCACTATTCTCTACACAGCCCGCTGTTCAGAATTCCGTACAGCCGAAGGACAGCAGCGAGGAGCTGAAGTCTGCAGGAAGCACGGCATTGACGGGCTTGTAGTCATCGGCGGCGACGGTTCCTTTGCCGGGGCACAGAAGCTGGCAGCGCTGGGGATCAATACGATAGGTGTTCCGGGAACCATCGACCTTGATATTGCATGTACAGAATATACGATCGGATTTGATACTGCTGTCAATACTGCCATGCAGGCGATCGATAAGGTGCGTGATACCTCCACATCTCACGAGAGATGCAGCATCATCGAGGTTATGGGCAGAAATGCCGGATATATCGCACTCTGGTGCGGAATTGCAAATGGCGCGGAGGATATCCTCCTCCCGGAAAAATACGATTATGATGAGCAGAAGCTGATCAACAATATTATCTCCAACAGAAAAAGAGGCAAAAAGCATCATATCATTATCAATGCAGAGGGTATCGGCCATTCGACAAGTATGGCCAGAAGGATTGAAGCCGCCACAGGTGTGGAGACAAGGGCTACCATCCTGGGCCACATGCAGCGCGGCGGAAGTCCCACATGTAAGGACAGAGTATATGCTTCCATGATGGGGGCATATGCAGTAGATCTGCTTGCTGACGGGAAGAGCGACAGAGTCGTCGGGTATAAAGACGGTGAATATACCGATTTTGATATTGATGAGGCTCTTGCAATGCACAAGAGTGTGTCCGAATATCAGTTTGAGGTCAGCCGGGCACTTTCCATATAGGAGGATAAAAAGGAAATGGCAGCAAAATCTTTTGTTGTATTCGGACTGGGGAAATTCGGCTACAGCGTAGCGACTTCCCTGTATGCCAACGGCTGTGACGTGCTGGCCGTAGACATAGATGGAGACAGGGTGGCTGATATTGCAAATGACGTCACCTATGCCGTCAAAGCTAATGTGACAGACCCTGAGGTGTTCAAAAGCCTTGGGCTGGGAAATATGGACGGCGCTGTGGTGGCTGTATCTGACCATATGGAGGCCAGCGTTATGGCAACTATACTGGCAAAAGAGGCAGGCATCCCCTATGTGCTGGCAAAGGCGAATACGAAGATCCATGCAACTGTACTGGCAAAAGTCGGGGCCGACGATATCATATTTCCGGAAAAGGAGATGGGTTCCCGTGTAGCCAGGAATATGGTGTTTGGAAAATTCATGGATACCTTTGAACTTTCCTCAACATACAGTATGGTGGAGATGCAGGTGCCTTCCGAATGGGTAGGCAAGTCTCTGCGTGAGCTGAATGTCCGCAATAAATATGGTGTCAATGTCATTGCGCTGAAGGAAGGCGAAAACATCAATGCAAACGTGGACCCTGACGAGCCTATGAGGGCAAATCAGGTCCTGCTTACAGTAGGGAACAATGACAAACTGCAGAAAATTAAGAATTGAACTTAGAAGAATGACGGCGCTGGGCAGTAGACAGCGCCGTTTTTGCGGGGAGGATAAAAAATGATAACCAGCACAGCAAATCAGCAGATAAAAAATCTGGTTCAGCTGCAGAAGAAAGGAAAGGCCAGAAAAGACCAGGATGTTTTTATTGCAGAAGGCCTGAAGATGTACCAGGAAGCGCCTCAGGATAAGATCGTCAGGACATATATATCAGAAAGTTTTCTGAAAAATCCTGAAAACAGCAGTATAAAAGGGCTGAAGGATGCAGAGGTTCTGGAGGACCGTATTTTTGATTATGTGTCAGATACAAAGACGCCCCAGGGCATCATGTGCATAGTGAGGCAGAGGCACGATAAGATAGAAGATATTTTAAAGGAAGAGAAGCCTCTTATTATGATACTGGAAAATCTGCAGGATCCCGGAAATCTGGGAACGATCATCAGAACGGCTGAGGGGGCAGGAGTGACAGGCATCATCATGAGCAGCCAGACTGTGGACATATATAACCCAAAGACTATACGTTCTACCATGGGCTCTGTCTACAGGGTGCCGTGTGTCAGAAGTGAAGATATATATGCGGATATAGATAAGATAAAGGAGGCAGGTGTGAGAGTGTACGCTGCACACCTGAAAGGGAAATCTTCCTATACAGAAGAATATTACTCGGAAGGCACGGCTTTCCTTATTGGAAATGAGGGGAATGGCCTGAGCAGAGAAATGGCGGAAAAGGCGGATAAATATATATTAATACCCATGTGCGGCAGGGTGGAATCATTAAACGCCGCTGTGGCATCCACAATCCTGATGTTTGAGGCACGCCGCCAGCGGAATTAGTCAAAATGGAGGATAAAAACATGGAAAACCCAGGAAAAACGCGTGTTTTGCGGTCGATTTCTTAATAAGTTCTTAAAAGAAGGTTGACAAACTGGGTGAAGTGTTATACAATACAAACGTAACAAATTTAACAAATTTGTAATAATTGTAAAAGGGTAAGCAATTACCTAAAATCTGCAATTATTCAGGAGGTAAAAAATGAAGGGTAAAATGAAACCTGTGATTGGCTGTACAGTATCAGCACTTGCACTTTCCATGTTTACATCAGCTGTGGCGTTTGCATATCCGTCAACCTTAGTAGGGGCTGGAGTCGGAATGCAGACATCAGAAACAGAACAACAGGAAAGCACCGATACTACTAGTACAGGGGCTGCCGTTACAGAGGACAAGTGGACGTATCGTTCAGTTGCGGATGTGGACACGGCTATCAATATCAGGTCCAATACCTCAACTGAAAGCAGGATTGTCGGAGTTCTGCCTAAAGCAGGAGTGGCAGATGTCATCGACAAAGGGGAAGAATGGACTTACATAAAGTCTGGAGATATCGAAGGGTATGTTAAGACGGATTATCTGGCATTCGGGGATGATGCAAAGGAACTTGCAGAAGTCTACGGAGAACAGGGAGTCGAAGCATCCTGGAATGATGTCAATATATTTGAAAGTGCTGATCCGGCATCAAAGATTGTCAGGACAGTGAATGAGGGGGAAGAATTACAGGTCCTTAATCGGGAAGGACACTGGTATTTCGTACAGCTGAATGCCGATACTATGGCATATGTTCCGGCTGAAGATGTAGAAGAAACTTTACTTCTGGATAAGGCCGTTCCGTATTCAACGGGCAGCGAGACAGGAAGCCAGGGGGCTTTTGAAGGCGCTTACGTACCGGCAGATACGAATGGTTCAACAGATTCCAACGCTGGTGAAGGGCAGACAGAAGGAAACGGCTACACAGATGGGACAAGCACAGGTCAGTCCTCACAGACAGAAGCACCACAGACCGACTATACAGAACAGACAGAAGCGCCATACACAGAGGCGCCGCAGACAGAGTATACGGAGCAGACAGAAGCGCCATACACAGAAGCGCCTGAGACAGACTACACAGACCAGACAGAAGCGCCGTACACAGAGGCACCGCAGACAGAATACACAGAAGCGCCTGAGACAGAGTATATAGACCAGACAGAGGCTCCATATACAGAGGCACCGCAGACAGAATATACAGAAGCGCCTGAGACAGACTACATAGAAGAGACAGAAGCACCTCAGACAGAGGCGCCGCAGACTGAAGGCACAGAGGCTAGCGGCAGCGATGTAGATCTTCTGGCAGCGATTATCTACTGTGAAGCAGGCAACCAGAGCCGTGAAGGCAAGGTGGCAGTAGGTGCGGTTGTTATGCACCGTGTATACAGCGACAGTTTCCCGAACAATATTCATGATGTAATTTATCAGAGCGGCCAGTTTACACCGGCATACAGCGGTTCATTGGCAAGCGCTCTGGCAAACGGAGTACCGAGTGACTGCTACGAGGCAGCCCAGGCAGCGCTATCAGGGGAGGACCCGGTACCTGGAATGTATTATTTTAATACTGCATATGGCAGTGTAAAGATTGGAGCTCACTGGTTCTCATAAAAGCCTGCAGGCTTAAGAGGAGAAAGTGATTGCAAGTGCTAACAGAGGCCGTTGCGTAAGCAGCGGCCTTTGACATTTTTAGGTTTTTTTTAATATGGCCTTCATGTATTAAAAGTAAGCCGTGTGTTATAATAATATAGAAATTAGTGTGACTGTGAAGACAGTGAGCAGTTATAAATGAAAGCCTTCTGCATTGCGGCTGTATGCAGGGGCATAAAAGGAGGAACGGGATGGATAAAAAGAAAAAAACAGTTATTATTATAGCTGCCATATTGATCTTGATCATATGTGCGCTTGGAGCATTGATGGTCTGGCAGAAAAACTCTAAAGAAGAAGGTGCAGTCAGGGCCATGTATGTCCCATACGGGGAAGGCGGATATATATTTGTGGATACAGAAAAAGGAACAGTGTTTACTGTGCATATGCCTGAGGAGATATACGATGCAGGCGGCAGGAAGATAGGGCAGGATGGCCTCCAAAAGGGAAATATAGTAAAAATCTATGGAAACGGCATTATGCTGGAGTCTTATCCGGGACAGTACCCCGGAGTGACTAAAATAAAAGTCATAGAAGAGGGGAAGCCGTCAGATGCTGACAAGTATCAGGAGATCGTTGATGGCATCTATCAGGCACCGGATCCTTCCCAGCCTCCGTATTTGAATGTGGAATATTCTACTGAGCTGGCAAATGTATCCGCGGTAATAACAAGAGGAGGCTATTCATGGTCATATACAGATGAGGACGGGCAGGAACAGCATGTGGTGGCTGACTCTGCACATGTGCTGGAATGGAAAGAAATAAATGATATAAGGCTCCAGGAGCCTGCCGATCTGAAGCTTGCATTCGATGAAAAACCGGAATCAGTGACAGCAGTAAGGTGGCCGGACAGTGAAAGAAAAGACGAAGTAAACGGAGCTGCAATCCCGGAGGGTGAGACTGTAGAGATACAGGAGAAGGACGGCGGCTACTATATCACAGGTGTGCAGGCAGGGTATGTTTATCAGATCACAGGGACCTGGGACAGAGGAACCGCAGAATTTGGCTTTTTGACAGATTAAGAAAAATTTATGTTTTATATAAATCGCTTTCATGTTGTAATTCAATTCAGAATATAGTAGAATGGATTAAACAGTAATCAGATAACACAGATAACAGAAAGCGAGGGATGTGGAATGGAATTAGAGTCTGTTTGCTGGCTGGGCATCCTTATTGTCCTGGTGATCATAGAACTGGCCACTCTGGGACTTACGACGATCTGGTTTGCCGGAGGTGCGTTAATTGCTTTTATAGCATCACTTCTGGGAGCCTCAATTGCAGTGCAGGTAGTCTTGTTCCTGGCAGTATCCGTAGTTCTGCTGTTTTTTACAAGGCCGCTGGCAGTGAAATACGTCAATAAGAACAGGATAAAGACAAATGTTGACAGCCTTATCGGCCAGAAGGCAATTGTGCTGACTGACATAGATAATCTGAGAGAAGAAGGACAGGTGAGGCTGGACGGCAAGGAGTGGACGGCCCGTTCAGAGAATCCGGATGAGATCATCAAAGCCGGAAGCGTAGTGGCAGTCCAGAAAATCAGCGGCGTTAAAGTTATTGTTAAAAAGGTGAGGGAGGAATAGGAAATGGAAATAAGAGATTATTTAGGACCAATATTGATCGTTGCTTTAATTCTTATAATTATACTGCTGGTCATCTCCTGTATCAAGATCGTTCCCCAGGCCACAGCGATGGTTGTAGAAAGGCTTGGAGGATATCAGGGTACATGGTCAGTAGGTCTTCATTTTAAAGTGCCGTTTATTGACAGGATCGCAAAGAGAGTAGTACTGAAGGAGCAGGTAGTAGATTTCGCTCCCCAGCCTGTTATCACAAAGGATAATGTTACCATGAGGATTGATACGGTTGTATTTTTCCAGATCACAGACCCGAAGCTTTTTGCATATGGTGTGGAGAATCCTATCATGGCAATTGAAAACCTGACAGCCACCACGCTCAGGAATATCATTGGTGATATGGAACTGGACCAGACTCTCACCTCCAGGGAGGTTATTAATACGAAGATGCGGGCATCACTTGATATTGCCACAGACCCGTGGGGAATCAAGGTAAACCGTGTTGAACTGAAGAATATCATACCTCCGGCAGCCATCCAGGATGCCATGGAGAAACAGATGAAGGCAGAGCGTGAACGAAGAGAAGCGATTCTGAGGGCAGAGGGCGAGAAGAAATCAACCGTCCTTGTGGCAGAAGGTAAGAAGGCATCAGTGATCCTGGATGCAGAGGCTGAGAAACAGGCAGCCATCCTCCGTGCTGAGGCTCAGAAGGAAAAGATGATCCGCGAGGCAGAAGGCCAGGCAGAGGCTATCTTAAAAGTACAGCAGGCAAATGCGGATGGTATCAGATTCCTGAAGGAAGCAGGGGCTGATGAGTCAGTGCTTGCATTAAAGAGCTTTGAGACGTTCCAGAAGGTTGCAGACGGCAAAGCAACAAAGATCATCATACCGTCTGAGATCCAGAACATGGCGGGACTTGTGAAGTCCATAACAGAAGTGGCTAAGGATGGGGAATGATCCGCGGTTACGGTATACAGGCAGGTAAATAAAAAATTTGCATGTTAGGTTGTTTCAGGAGGGTGCTGCAGGAAATGCAGCGCCCTTTAATGTTATTTGCTTTGAGTTATACCAGAAAGTGATTGAAGAAATAAGGGAAGAGTGTTATTATCTTATCATGGCCGGGAAAAGGCTGATAGAATGCAGGTTATGTAATAGTCCTGGAAGGGCAGTTCAGATAGGAGGAAGCAGATATGAATTTAAAAGGACGCAGCTTTTTAACATTGAAGGATTTTACACCGGAGGAAATTGAATATCTGGTGGATTTGGCGGGTCAGCTGAAGGCCAGAAAGAAAAAGGGTGTAACAGGCAGCAGCCTGAAAGGCAAGAATGTGGCCCTTATATTTGAAAAGCCGTCAACCAGGACAAGATGCGCATTTACCATAGGCTGTGTTGATGAGGGCGGACATCCGGAATATCTTGGGAAGGATGATATCCAGCTGGGACATAAGGAGAGCGTGGAAGATACGGCAAGGGTTCTGGGAAGGATGTTTGACGGTATCGAATTCCGCGGGTTCAAGCATGAGACAGTAGAAAAACTGGCCGAGTATTCAGGCGTTCCTGTCTGGAACGGGCTGACGGATGATTATCATCCCACACAGATCCTGGCGGATATGCTTACTATGAAGGAGCATTTTGGTTATCTGAAAGGGCTTAATTTTGTGTACCTTGGAGATGGGCGCAACAATATGGCAAACAGCCTGATGATCGGCTGCGCAAAGGTAGGCATTAATTTTACCATTATCGCGCCAAAGGAGCTCTGGCCCAAAGACGAGCTTGTGGAGCTCTGCAATGGATACGCCGGGGAGTCAGGAAGCAGCATTGAGATCACCGATTCCACAGATGGGGTAAAGGGGGCTGATGTCCTCTATACAGATGTGTGGTGTTCAATGGGTGAGGAAGATAAGGCAGCTGAACGTATTGCACTTCTGTCTGATTACCAGATAAATAAAGAGCTGATGGATAAAACAGGCAAGGATACAACGATCTTTATGCACTGCCTGCCTGCAGTAAAAGGAAAAGAAGTCACAGAGGAAGTATTTGAGTCACCGGCTTCAGTAGTATTTGATGAGGCTGAGAACAGAATGCACACGATAAAGGCGGTAATGGTTGCAACTCTTGGTGAGTAATATGAAAAAGATAAATGGGAAAAGAACATTTGAACTGGATATGCTTGTCATTGCTGTGTCATTTCTGATACTTGTGTTTTCCGCAGCATCAGTGTTTGACATGGAGGGCGGTTCTCTGTTCTTTGAAATCATATTTTGGCTGGGAACAGTGTTAGATGCATTCCTTGCCTGGATCAACATTAGAAAAGGGCGTTATGTGCTGGGAGGAGTCTGCATAGCGGCAGTTCTCATCTGTCTGGCAGCTGTCTTCCTCCCGGCACTTGCGCGTTAAGGAGGTTAGACCGTGAAGGGAAAGGTATTGAGTGCCTTAAGAAGTGCGGACGGCTATGTATCCGGACAGGAGCTGTGTGAGGAATTCGGCGTATCCAGGACAGCAATCTGGAAGGTGATCAATCAGCTCAAAAGTGAGGGATATTCAATAGAAGCTGTCCCTAATAAAGGATATCATATTACAGGATTTCCAGATGTTGTCTCTGCAAGTGAGATCAGCAGCAGGCTGAATACGAAGTGGGCCGGCAGGACTGTAAAATATTTCGAGACAATAGATTCGACGAATGAGTATGCCAAGAAAATGGCAGATGAAGGGGCCGGGCACGGGCTTTTAGTGGTTGCAGATGAGCAGGAGAGCGGAAAAGGCCGCCGGGGCAGAGTGTGGTCTTCGCCAAAAGGGAAGATGGTAGCAATGACCCTTCTGCTGAGACCGTGTATGAGGCCTGAGAAGGCGTCCATGATAACACTTGTCATGGGGCTTGCAGTGGCCAGGGCATGTAAGCGGGCGGCGGGACTGGATGTTCAGATCAAATGGCCCAATGATATTGTGATAAACGGTAAGAAGCTGTGCGGCATCCTCACTGAGATGGGGGCGGAGATGAATGAAATCCATTATCTTGTTATTGGCACAGGGATCAATGTTAATATAGAAGAATTCCCGGAGGAGCTGTCGGATATGGCTACCTCATTGCTGGCAGAGCTGGGAAAACGTGTATCCAGGGCCCAGCTTATCCAGTACTGCCTGGAAGAATTTGAAAAGTGCTATGACATATTTATGGAAACACAGGATATGACAGGGCTTATGGAAGAATACAACAGCCTGCTGGTTAACAGGGAGCGTGAAGTATGCGTCATGGAGCCGGGGAATGAATACCGGGGGACTGCCAGGGGGATAAATAAAGAAGGAGAGCTGCTGATCGAGACTGAAGACGGCAGCATCAAAGAGGTTTACGCAGGAGAAGTATCTGTGCGCGGTATTTACGGATATGTATAAAAGACAGCAATAAGAATCAGAAAAAAGGAGTTAGGAAGCATGTACTCAGATAATGTGGTTTTATGTGCGGCAAGCGCATATGAAGAAAAATTTTACCTGGACGAGAATTTTAATGCGCTGCCTGACAGTGTAAAAGACGAGCTGAAAATCATGTGTGTCCTGTATACTCAGGATGTTGGCGGGATACTTGTGCTGGAATTTGATGAGGATGGCAACCTGCAGTTCCGTACAGAGGCGTCAGAGGGAGATTTCTCTTATGATGAGATTGGGAGTGTCCTCAAGATAAAAGAACTTCAGAATACAAAAAGAGAGCTTTTGGAAGCTATTGAAATGTATTATAAAGTATTTTTCCTGGGAGAGGAATATGAAGATTAAGATAGGAAATACTGTTATACAAAACCAGTTAGTATTAGCGCCCATGGCAGGAGTAACCGACCTGCCATTTCGTTTGCTCTGTAAGGAAATGGGAGCAGGTCTCGTATGCATGGAAATGGTTAGTGCAAAAGCCATTTCCTTCCATAATAAGAATACAGAGGATCTTATGGAAATCGAGAAAGGAGAAAATCCCGTCTCTCTGCAGCTGTTTGGGTCAGAGCCGGAGCTTATGGGGGAAGTGGCCCGCCGGATAGAGGAGAGACCCTTTGATATCCTGGATATCAATATGGGCTGCCCTGTACCTAAGGTGGTTAATAATGGAGAAGGTTCAGCGCTGATGAAAAATCCCCGTTTAACAGAAGAACTGATCACAAGCGTAGTGAAGGCAGTAAAAAAGCCTGTGACAATTAAAATAAGGAAGGGTTTCAATGACAAGAGCGTAAATGCGGTGGAGATAGCCCGTATAGCTGAGGGCTGCGGAGCCGCGGCAGTGGCGGTCCACGGCAGGACGAGAGAGCAGTATTATTCAGGGAGAGCTGACTGGGATATTATCAGGCAGGTAAAAGAAGCTGTAAAGATCCCTGTGATTGGTAACGGAGATGTGACAGATGGACCCAGCGCAGCAGCAATGCTTAAGGAAACAGGGTGTGACGCCCTCATGATCGGCAGGGCTGCCAGAGGAAATCCCTGGATATTCCGCGAGATCAATTATTACCTGGAGACAGGGAATGAGCTGCCGGGGCCTGACATAGAAGAAGTAAAAGAGATGATACTGCGCCATGCTGCCAGACTGCTGGAGTGCAAGGGAGAGTATACGGGAATGAGAGAGATGAGAAAGCATGTAGCATGGTATACTGCCGGATATCCCCATTCAGCCAGGCTCCGCCAGCGGGTCAATGAGATTGAGACAATGGATGACCTGAAAAAGCTCCTTGAGGGAAATTTTGAAGGGAAGCAGTGAAACAGGAAGGCAAGAGAATCCTGGGGATTGCAGTGCGAAAATCCCGAGTTTTGCAGCGCCAAAATGCTGTATGCAGCATTTTGTGTGCATCACGGAGCGTGTTGCTGGTCACGGAGTGAACAGTAATTTTTCCAGGTATATACAGGAGCAAGATTTCATATATTATGGTTGACAATCGCGGGCCAATAGGATATAATACTGTGATTATTGGTGGAAGGAACGTCCCGCGTTCCAAAAAACAGACTTGAAAGGGTGTAGAATAAGAAATGGAAGAAAAGAAAAATCTGCTCACATATGCAGGCTTGAAAGCATTAGAGGATGAACTTCATGATTTAAAGGTAGTGCAGAGGAAAGAAGTTGCTCAGAAGATTAAAGAAGCAAGGGAACAGGGCGATTTATCTGAAAATGCAGAATATGACGCTGCTAAAGATGAGCAGAGGGATATTGAAGCAAGGATAGAAGAGATTGAAAAAATATTGAAAAACGCTGAAGTAGTTGTTGAGGATGAAGTAGATCTGGACAAAATCAGCGTGGGATGTACTGTAAAGCTGCTGGATGCGGAATATGACGAAGAACTGGAATACCGCATTGTGGGCTCTTCAGAGGCTAACAGCCTTCAGGGCAAGATTTCAAATGAATCACCTGTAGGGAAAGCGCTGATAGGAGCAAAAGCCGGGGATGAAGTGACAGTTGAGACCCAGGCAGGAGAAATCAGATATAAAGTTTTAGCAATTCAGAGATCGATATAAATAAGGAGTGAAGACGGTGGCAGAACAAAAGAATGTACAGGAACAGGATTTGAATCAGATTCTCAAAATCCGCCGGGAGAAGCTTTCTGAGCTTCAGGCGAATGGACAGGATCCATTTCAGATCACAAAATTTGATGTAACGGACCACAGTGCCTGTATCAAAGAGAATTTCGAAGAGATGGAAGGCAGGACCGTAACCATAGCAGGACGTATGATGTTCAAAAGGGTTATGGGCAAGGCTTCTTTCTGCAATGTGCAGGATCTTAAAGGCAGCATCCAGTCATATGTGGCAAGGGATTCTGTCGGTGAAGAAGTGTATAAAGCATTCAAAAAAATGGATATTGGTGATATTGTGGGAATCACGGGCGAAGTCTTTAAAACAAAGACAGGCGAGATTTCCATCCATGCATCAGCAGTCACACTCCTCTCCAAAAGCCTTCAGACTCTGCCGGAGAAATTCCATGGCCTGACGAATACAGACCTTCGCTACCGTCAGAGATATGTGGATCTTATCATGAATCCTGAGGTTAAGGATACGTTTATAAAGCGTTCCCAGATCATCAGGGAAATCCGTAATTTCCTGGACGGACAGGGCTTTATGGAAGTAGAGACTCCAATGCTGGTAGCAAATGCAGGCGGCGCTGCTGCAAGGCCGTTCACAACTCATTTTAATGCATTGGATGAGGACGTTAATCTGAGGATTTCACTTGAGCTTTATCTGAAGAGGCTCATAGTAGGCGGTATGGAGCGTGTCTATGAGATTGGACGTGTATTCAGAAATGAGGGCACTGACACAAGGCACAACCCTGAGTTCACCCTGATGGAGCTCTACCAGGCATTTACAGATTATCACGGCATGATGGACCTGACAGAGAATCTGTACCGCACCGTAGCTGAAAAGGTCTGCGGGACTGCTGTAATTACTTACGGAGACGTGACAATAGATCTGTCTAAGCCATTTGAGAGAATCACGATGGTGGATGCTGTAAAGAAGTATGCAGGCATCGACTTCAATGAGATAAAGACAGATGAGGAGGCAAAAGCCCTCGCTGACAAGCATCATATAGAATATGAAGCAAGGCATAAGAAGGGAGATATCCTGAGCATGCTCTTTGAAGAGTTTGTTGAGGAACACCTTGTACAGCCGACTTTCGTTATGGATCATCCGGTAGAGATCTCACCGCTGACAAAGAAGAAACCGGAAAATCCTGATTACACTGAGCGTTTCGAACTGTTCATTACAGGCCGGGAGATGGCAAATGCCTATTCCGAGCTGAATGACCCTCTTGACCAGAGGGAACGTTTCGAGGCACAGGAAGCCTTAAAAGCAGCCGGAGACGAGGAAGCTAACTCTATAGATGAAGACTTCTTAAATGCCCTGATGATCGGTATGCCCCCTACAGGCGGCATCGGATTCGGCATCGACAGGATGGTGATGCTGCTTACAGATTCACCGGCGATCCGCGATGTGCTCCTCTTTCCGACAATGAAGAGCATTGGAGGAACGGATGCTTCTAAAAAAGCTGCCGCACCGGAAAAATCAGTAGCTGCGGAGGCTGAAAAAGCGCCGGAGAAGATTGATTTTTCTAACGTAAAAATCGAGCCGTTATTTGAAGAGATGGTAGATTTTGAAACCTTCAGTAAGTCTGATTTCAGGGCTGTCAAAGTAAAAGCCTGCGAAGCGGTACCTAAGAGCAAGAAGCTTTTGAAGTTCGTTCTTGATGACGGGACAGACGCGGAACGCGTGATTTTAAGCGGTATTCATGAGTATTACGAGCCGGAAGAGCTGGTTGGCAAGACCTGTATCGCAATCACAAACCTGCCGCCAAGACCCATGATGGGAATTGATTCCTGCGGAATGCTGATATCAGCAGTTCATGAGGTAGATGGCAGAGAAGGGCTGAATTTATTGATGGTAGATGACAGGATTCCGGCAGGTGCGAAGCTGTATTAAGCGGCTTTGAAAATGAGTGTTTGAGCGGTAAAAAATGTACCATTGTACCAATTTTGTACCAGTAAAAAGCAGATAAATAAAAATTTGTAGAGAATTAAAGGAATAGTGTATGATTTGAGTCCTCAGGAGTGCAGATGCTTCTGAGGACTTTTTGGTTTTTCTGGAATATGAATTTCCCAATCCTTTCCCTCTTTATAACCCTTTAGCTGTTTGGAATGTACAATTTTGTAAGCCTGTGTAGTGCCTATTTTCAAAGTAGGGGGAAAGGAAGATGATTTGGACGGCGGTGACGGAAATCCTTATACAGACCCAAAGCAGACAAAGGAATTATCTGTTCCATTGGTACTTCATGGAACATCAGGAGTACCGGATGAAGCGGTAAATGTCAGGATAGAAGGCGCGGCAGAATAAAATGACTATACTACAATAAAAGATTTTTTTGAATCTGACCTGTAGTATGAGGGAGGAAAGTATGGAACGTTTTTTTCAGCGCTGACTAAGGGAATAGCAATTAAATCTTTTGTATGATAAGGCTGTCAAGGAAGTAGGAACTGACAAGAGAAGATATTTTCAAAACGCAGCTTCGGGCCTTGTATCGCACAAGTGCATACGGAAATATAATCCCCTATAGTATGATTGGATTAAGCAGGATGTTATATGATTTTGATTCCAGAGTAATGATTGAAGATATGAAAGGTTTATGGTAGTATAAATATAAAGTTGGTAGGAGCAACATTTTAGTTAAGGCTAATAATAAACAGAGAGATGCTTTATA
This sequence comes from Murimonas intestini, assembly GCF_024622195.1. Classification (NCBI taxonomy): domain Bacteria; kingdom Bacillati; phylum Bacillota; class Clostridia; order Lachnospirales; family Lachnospiraceae; genus Murimonas; species Murimonas intestini. The sequence continues at coordinate 11,375 of NZ_JANKBI010000026.1, read as the reverse complement.
GAAGCCTAATCTGTCCATTGAGATGTTAGTTAAAGGATATTAGAGGATAACTTAGAATTGATAATCGCATAAAGAATTTTAAGTAATCCTGTTAAATGGGGTGTATCATAGGTATAATATTAACAAGTCTGATAAAAGTATGAAGAGGGAAAACGAAATGCGTACAAGAAGTTCAGCAGTATATACCAGTATTTAAGTTCTGCCGGAAGTGCAGAGAGAAGGTGTTTAGATTGTCTGAATACTACAAATTACTATGATGGGAGAAATTTTATGCCAGTTACAATTCAGTCCTTACTTAACCAATATATTGAAGCATTAATAAAAATATATGGAACGCATTTAAAATCTGTTATTCTATATGGCTCCTATGCCAGAGGGGATTATACGAGGGATTCAGATATTGACATTATGATTTTATTGGATTTGACGGACATTGAAATTAAAAGATTTCGGCATGAACTGTCTGAATTGACTTATGATTTTAATATGGATAATGATATTGACATTAAGCCCATAGCAAAAAGTGAGGAGCATTTTAAGAAGTGGGTAAGTGCTTATCCATTTTATTCAAATGTGGAGAAAGAAGGAGTGAGATTGTTTGATGCAGCATAATGACATTGGAACAAAAAAGGATTTGGCATTGTATCGAATTGAGACTGCAAAGAGCGATATGAAATCCGCTAAAATTCTTCTGGAAGCTGGCGAGTTCAGAGGAGCGAATAATAGAGCCTATTATGGAATCTATCATGCAATTTCAGCAATACATGCATTGGATGGGAATGCATATAAGAGACATAAGGATGCATTGGCAAACTTCAATAAAAATTATGTTAAAACGGAAGTTTTCTCCAGAAGTCTGGGAAGAAGGATTGCTGAGGCAGAGGAAATACGTCATGCTAGCGATTATGATGACTTCTACATTGCAACGAAGGAAGAAACAGAGGAGCAAATAGGAACGGCGGAAGAACTGATTATACAAGTAGAGAGATATGTGTGGAAAAGATTAGAAAAACGTGGATAGAAAAGTAAGAAGCAGCATTAAAATAGGCGTCAGGGTTCTGGTAGTACAGAAGCATGATCTGACCAATGAGGTGTTATTTTAAGGATTTTTAAGGATAATTGATATTCGTAAAGAGAATATTAGAAGAGCAATCATGCTTTAAAAGTCCTGAATCAAAACAGGATTAAAAAAGCTGTTAAATGGGATGTGTTTCAGGTATTATATTAATAAAGTCTGAAAAGAAATTATGAAGAGGGGGGGAACGAAATGTGTACAAGAAGTGACTTGAATAGCATTCTGCACCAGATGGCTGAAACTTATCGTGCAATCTATGGAGATAAAATTGTAAAGATTGTGCTTTATGGCTCCTATGCAAGAGGAGATAACCAGGTGGACTCAGATATTGATATTGTGGGAATTGTACGGGGAGACCGAGCTGATCTGCAGGAGAAGCTTAAAAAATCTGGGATGTATCAGCTGACCTTGAGTTAGAGTATGGAACGATTGTTTCTCCAACAGTCATTCCTTTTCATGAATTTGAAAAATATAAGAATGATTTGCCCTACTATAGAAATATCCTAAACGAAGGGGTTGATATTGTTGCCTGACAATAGAAAAGAATTAATGTAGTATCGTCTGGACATGGCGAAAGAAAGGCTTCATTCCTCCAAGATACTTTTAGGGGCTGGGAGTTACAAAGATTCTATCGGGCGCTCCTATTATGCAATGTTTACTGCTGTGCTTGCACTGCTGGCTATAGAGGGTCAAGATTTTTCCAAACATGCAGGTGTTATTGCATATTTTCAGAAAGAATATACTAAGACTGGAAAGTTTGACAAGAAGTTTTCTAAATATATTAGTCAGGCGTTCCAGATCAGGAACAATACAGATTATGCTGATTTTTTCATCGTGTCTTTGCAAGATGCAAAGGAGCAGTACGAAAGAGCACGCGAGTTTCTGACGGTCATAGAGGAGTACCTGCAGGAAGAACCCCAAAAGTAACAGCAGAAGAATTTGATTATTTTGGTGAAGTAATGATAGATGGCCTCTTAACTGCACCTTTTATTATGATGGGAGAAATTTTATGCCAGAGGTGATTATACGAGGGATTCAGATATTGGCATTAAGCACATAGCAAAAAGTGAGGAGCATTTTAAAAAGCGGGTAAGCGCATATCCATTTTATTCAAATATGGAGAAAGAAGGAGTAAAATTGTTTAATGCAGCATAATGACATTGGAACAAAAAAAGATTTGGCCTTGTATCGAATTGAGACTGCAAAGAGCGATATGAAATCCGCTAAGATTCTGGCTGGAGCAAAACTGAATAGAAATATAAGAAAAGCTTATGGAACGAATATGTTCCACAGGCTTTTTTTATCTAAAAATGTGGGGATAGATAATTTTAACATAAAATTTAGAACGTGATGTAGGCGTGCATAGAAATTGGAGAAAAAAGTCATATAATAAATAAAAAAGACACAATCTGTCATAGTGAAGATGTATAATAAAACCATAGATGGAGGTGACTATGGAAGATTTTAAAAACAACAAAATTGAACGAGTACTTGGTATATATACAAAACTTATGAATGGATACCTTGTTAGCAAAGCAGAAGAATCCGTTAACTATGGTGTAAATGAACGCAGCATTCAGAGAGATATTGATGATATCCGTAATTATCTTGGAATAGATGGTGAAAGAGAAGGGTGCATTAATTCCGTTATATATGACCGTATTAGTAAAGGGTATCGATTGGAGCAGGTATACAAAATGAAGTTTTCAAATGGAGAGATTTTGGCATTGTGCAAAATCCTGCTGGATAGCCGGGCGTTTACAAAACAGGAAATGATGGAAATATTGAATAAGCTGATATCCTGTTGTGTTCCTAAAGAAAATCAGAAGTTGGTAGCTGATCTTATCAGTAATGAGGCATTTCACTATATAGAGCCACGGCATAAAACTAAGTTTATTGATACAATCTGGGATATTGGGTTGGCAATCCGGGGATGTAAATATATTGAGATTGAGTATACCCGTATGAAAGATAGAACCATTGTAAAAAGAAAATTGAAGCCTGTGGCTATCATGTTTTCGGAATACTATTTTTACCTTACAGCATTTATCGACGATGAGGATGTTCGGATAAACTTTGATATACTTAATGATTCTAGTCCAACTATCTACCGGATTGACCGTATAAGAAGTATGACAGTCTTGAATGAAAAATTCTACATTCCATACAGTAGCAGATTTGAGGAAGGAGAGTTTCGAAAACGGGTTCAGTTTATGTATGGAGGCAGTCTGCATAAAGTCAGGTTTAAGTATTTTGGCGCAGACATTGATGCTGTAATGGATCGCTTGCCGACTGCGCAAATACTTTCTGAAGAAAATGGTGTCTATACCTTATCAGCAGAAGTATTTGGTAAAGGGGTTGATATGTGGCTAAGAAGTCAGGGAGAAATGATTGAGATTATAAATTGAGTAGAAAACGTTTATAATTACAAATTGCAAAAAATACAAATACAGTTTGTACTATGAGCGAGAGGAATACAAATATGTACGAAAAGATTATTAAGGAATCTACAGAGAATAGGGAATTATTGCAAACGAAGGATAAATGTGATAAATATGACTATTTAGCAGCAGTAGCCTGTGGTGCTGTTGGAGGCTTAGTAGATATTTTTTTAGTAGGTGCGCCAGGTGAGAGTGTGTTGGGAGGCTGGACAGATGCTCAAATCGATAAGACAGTGTTAGCATTTGCGAGAAAAGTAGGCTGGAAACCAGGAGAAGGAAAAGAAAATAACATTTCTAGTGCGATAGGTTATTTGGAAAGAAACTATAAAGTGAATTATGATCAGAGATCGGTAAGTGATATAGGGGGATTAAATAAAGATAAATTGTCAGGTATGACTACGAAAAATCATCATATGAAATCAATAGCTCACTCTCCCGATCCTGTAGGCTTATTTTTTTCGATTTTAAACCAGTTTACGAATACATCTGCGTTTATATCCCAGGGAGAACTAATTTATATTGCCACAGATGGATCTGGATTGCAAGGAGGGAACTTTATTGCAAAAATTTTTTGTGGTATTGCAAATTGGTTTGGGCATTTGATGTCTGATGTGGCGGGATCATCTGGAGCTAAGGGCAGAGGAACCGGGATAGTAATGCCATTTTATGAATTGTTTGGCTTTTGCACATTTGGAAAATTCGATGTTGGGAAGGATAGGCAGGATTTAGCAACAATCGCTACAAGAGCTTTTCAAAATGGAATGGATTTTCGTTTTGGTTTAGCACAGGCAATTCCAGTTGTTATAACAGAACTTGCTATTCGATTAATATGGGCAATTAGAAGGCGTTTTCAATATCATATGCCGCTGAGAGAATGTATTCCGTCCAGCCAGTATGCAGATTTTCGGATAATGCTTTTTTTAGGGAATGGAACATTATGTGTCATTGATGGTATTGATGCAGGCATACGTTCCGGGGGAAATATGTTATTGCTTTTTATGAGATTAAATCTGGTTGCATGGCTTCGTTTGGTTATGCTTGTTTTAAAAGAGGTTTGTATTAGAGTAGGACTTGGAATTGACCTTCAGAGAGAAATTGAAGCATATAAAAGAATCAATGAGGCGCTGCAGGAATATTTGTATGAATTAAAGAGAATTGATGCAGAATCATTTAAGAAAGAAACGGAGCAGTATAATATCGTAATAAAAATTTTTGAATCTGCGGAAAATGCAGAAGAATTAAATAAGAAACTATTTCATACATATGAGAGTCTAAAGATTGAAAAAGCATGGCAAGGAGATTTTGATGAACATATGTCAGATAAAAACGGAACTTTGGAATTTGAATAATGTTTAAATGTGAAAAATGCGGTTGCTGTTGCCGGAATTTAAGCAAATCTTCATTGTACCGTAAGTTGGATCGAGGAGATGGAGTTTGCAAATATTTACAGGATAATATATGCTCTATTTATAAAGACAGACCTGTATTATGCAGAGTAGACCTTTGCTATGAATTATATTTCAGAAATTTCATGGGGCGGGAGCAATATTACAAATTAAATAAAGAAATGTGCAGAAAATTGCAGAAGGAGGAATGAATATGCCATTGCCATTAATTTTGGGGATAGGAGCAGCGATTGCAGGTGCTGGAGGTGTTGTAGCAGGTGCATATGGTGGAGCGAAAATGGGGGAGGCCAATAATACTTTAAAAAGTGCAGAAAAACAACATCAGAGTAATATAAACAGGTTTGAAACAACGAATGAATTAACAAGTGGAATGATGGATGAACTGGGAAATCTGGAACTGGATATATTAAAAAATTTTAGTTCATTTTCAGATACGATTGAAAAAATACAAAATAGACCAAAGTTTAAGGAGTATAATAAGAATGGTATTAAACTTCCCAAATATGACAGAGAGGAATTAGAAAAGGCATCTGTTGGAGCAACAGTGATTTTGGGAGCATTAAGCGGAGCAGCACTTGGAACGGCGGGAGGCTTTGCAGCGAGTGGTGTGGCAACTTCTGCTGTAATGGCATTCGGTGCAGCATCCACGGGGACAGCAATTTCTTCTTTAAGTGGGGCAGCGGCAACAAATGCAACATTGGCCGCGCTGGGAGGTGGTGCACTAAAGGCTGGCGGAGGTGGAATGGCACTGGGGAGCACTATTTTGGGTGCTACAGCAGTTGGAGCAGCTCTTTTTGTTGGGGGAATTATTTTTGCTAAATCGGCTGATAAGTTGGCTGTCCAAGCAGATACTACATACGCTGAAATGAAAAATGCAGAAAAGACAATAAATGAAATATGCTTATATTTAAATAGTTTAAAAGATACAGCAAGCAAGTATATCCAATCATTAAAAAAAGTCAGAGCATTATACTTGGAAAATTTTGCGTGGATATCATTTACAATCAATGATGTGCATAAAACAGATTGGAATATGTTTACACCAGAAGAAAAGCTGGCGACACAGAATACCGTGTTGTTAGTGGGACTGCTCTATAAAATGTGTAAGGTGAACCTTGTGATAAAAGCGGATAATGATGCGGAGATGAACAAGATAAATAGTGAGGATGTCAACGTGTCTATACAACAGGCAGAGAAAATAGTTGAGGAACTGAATTAGATTAGATTTATATGAAAATATAAGGATAAATGCGGGAGGCAATTATGAGAGAAAATGAAATTATGCAGAGAATAAGGGGACATAAAGATTTTGGAAAAAGGAATCCATTAGCCATAGGAGCAGAATTGGGATATAGTAAAGAAGAGATATTTGCTGCACTGTCAATTCAGGGAACAGAAAAAAAAGAGCAGAAAGAATATTTCATTCTGGATGGGCATGTAGTGTCTGTTAATTTGCTGAACAGAAGGGTATCTCTTGTTAAAGAATTACCAGAAGACTGTGAGGCACAGATAAAGTTTGGCATTTTAGTATGGAAGGTTACTAAAGATAAGGTTATATATTGGGAAAATTTGAATAGCGGAGAGAGTGGGAAATTTTTCGGACAGGATTTAGTTTCGTATCGTTTTTTTGTTGTAGGAGATGGTATCATACTAAACAATTGGAACAAAATATATAAAATGGAATACACAGGCAATGTTTGGAGTTGGGATTATAAGATGTTCGGAGGCATTAGTGTGGTTACAGAAAACAACGGAAAAATATATTTGGCTAACATGAATTCTGTCATTTGTTTGGATAGTGAAACAGGTATACTAAGCACAATATATGAAAATGAAAAAAAACGTATTACAGCTTTGGAAAAGGATGGGAATGAGGTGTGCTATTTTGTTTTTGATGATGACAAAGCATGGAATCGTTATTATCATAAATATTCTGTTGATGGGACAGAGGTGGAAAGAGATGCGATTTTTTCCGGTACCTTTGCGGAGCCATTAGGATATGTGGCAAAACCTATAGAAATTGTGACAACAAAGAATTTTAAAGCGCATAATAATGTTATTTTTCAAAAAAATAGTGGGGGTATTGTGTGGGGGTCTTCAAAGGGTCTGTCTTTTATTAGTCAGGCGGTCAGCATCTATGATAAAGATATTATTTTTTGTTGTGCATCTCGGTTGTGGGACAAAGACCAACTGGGAGTTACAATGTTTGATTTGAGTGAAAGAAGTACACCAGTCTTTCTGCCGCTTGAAGGAAATGTTTAATATTTTTGATCGCTTTCTATAGTAGCGAAGCAATATCTCCAGGCAGAATCTTTAGGGTTCTGCCTAATTCTTTCATAGGGAGTATCAAAGGCTGGATGAGATAAAAAAATCCCCAGATCTATTCATTCTGAGCAGCTATGTACTCACGAGGTGAATATTTAAAGTATTCCCGGAATGCTTTGTAAAAATTGCTGCTGTTGCTATAGCCAAGTAATGCCGCAATTTCTTCAATGGGCAAAGTTGTTCCTTTTAGCAGAATAACAGCCCGTTCCATCCGCTGCTCCAGAAGAATTTCCGAAAAAGATTTGCCCAGTTCACGATGCAGAAGGGTAGACACATAGTTCGGATGATAGGAAAAATGTTTCGCTATATCTTTAAGCGTCACACTATCAAAATGTTCGCCCATATACTGTACAATTTTTTCTGATAAACTCCCGGCGGATGAAGCCTGGTTTGCATGGACAAATTGCCGTGCTATTTGCAGCAGAAAAGAAAGGGTAAGTGACTTTAAAACGGCCTGAGTGTCTTCCTGTTTATTTGCATACTCTATGACCATCATCTCAAGCAGTGTCCGTATGTTACAGTCATGTTCAATTTTGAAATGCATATACTCATCAGAGAATTCATTTGTAGCCGGGTCAAGCAGAAAATGAAACAGTTTTGTGTTAGAGGACAGCATGGGCAGGAAAGTCCTAAAAAAGGTTTCACGCTGTATCAGGACACCAATGATCGTCGTTTCCTTATCATCATGGACACAGAGCGCATGCCCGGCAAAAGGCTGGCCTGCGTAGAGTTCTCCTTCCCTGATGGTGATACGGTTGTCATACTTATAGCTGATAGAATCATATTCGCCCTGATAGGTGAAATTAAAATAAAAAAAGTCATGGCGGTGAAAAAGCTCCTGACGTCCGCCGCTTTGATGGACACAGATCAGAATTTCTTCTTCCGGCTCCCCTGGCCAGCAAAACATTTTTTCTGAATGGCTTCCCACAGGAAAATCGTGGTAGGTCCAATCTAATGTTAAAAATTGTTTCCGAAGTTGTTCGATGGAAGCACAAAAAATTTCTTTTCCCATATCATTCCTCTTCTTTCATATAAAAAACGATTAAAATCACTATGATTGATCATCTGCCGCTGACTCATTATGTTAACTATAGTGGTATCTGGAGCATAATACTGCGGAAATACATATTGCCAGCCTCTCTATTAATTCCAACTTTCATTATACAAAGTTATATTAGAAAACACCAGTAGTAATGTTAAGTTTTAGCGCTGTTTTGTTTTATAACCCTCTTTATAATAGTTACGTGATACTACTATATATAGGAGGCAATTATGAAATCTCAAATTTTAGGCGGGGGAAACTCTGCTTTTTACCGAAAACTGTTCTCGCTTGTTCTGCCAATCGCATTTCAGCAATTTATGTTAGCGGCAGTTAGCGCATCAGATGCACTGATGCTCGGCTTTGTCAATCAGGATTCTCTTTCAGCTGTTTCCCTGGCAGGGCAGATTACATTTGTTTTTAATCTTTTTATGGGTGGGCTGACAATGGGGACAAGTATCCTGGCAGCCCAGTATTACGGAAAAGGTGATATGGACTCAATTGAAAAGATTTTTGCTTATGTTACAAAAGTATCCGTTTTGATTTCCACAGTATTTTTTCTTGCATCTTTATTGGCTCCGGAAATGCTGATGCGAATTTTCACAAAAGAGTCCCAACTTATTGAAGGAGGCATTGTTTATCTCCGTATTGTGGCAATATCATATTTGTTCACCGGTATATCACAGATTTATCTCTGTGTGCTGAAAAATACAGGATACGCAGTGAAAAGCATGGTGATTGGATCAACTGCGGTTGTAATCAATATATTTTTGAACATTGCACTCATCTTCGGGTTATTCTTTTTCCCAAAAATGGGGATTGCGGGCGCTGCCCTTGCCACTTCTGTTTCAAAGCTGATTGAACTGGTCTGGGCGCAGGCAGAATCTCTGCGGGAAAAACATGCCAGACTCCATGTAAAGCTTTGCTTTTCTGCCGATAAGCAGCTGGTGAGAGATTACTGGGTATACAGTCTGCCAATGCTGGGTGATTATCTTGTCTGGGGTGTGGGTTTTACGATGTATTCTGTGATCATGGGGCATTTGGGAAATGACGCAGTGGCGGCCAACTCGATTACAAATATTGTAAAAAATCTCATTGTAAGCTTTTGTACAGGGCTTGCAAATGGGGGCGGCATTATTATTGGCAATGAACTTGGTACAGGAAACTTAGAACAGGCAAAAAAATACGGTGGGATACTTTGGAAGATGGCCGTGATCAGCGGTATCGTGTCCGGTCTGCTTTTAGTTGCGCTGTCCCCTGTTATTATAAACGTAACGGTTTTGAGCGAACAGGCTACGGATTATTTAAAATGGATGCTGATACTTTGCGCCTGCTATATGATTGCTAAATCCATCAATATGATGACGATTGCCGGTGTATTTCCAGCCGGCGGTGATTCAAAATTTGGTTTGATCTGTGATACTGTAACCATGTGGATGTTTGCTGTTCCCGCTGGTTTTCTTGCTGCCTTTTATTTTCATTTACCGGTGGTTATTGTGTTCCTCATTATAAATCTGGATGAAGTAGTAAAAGTTCCCGTGGCCATTTTGCATTATAAAAGGTATGGCTGGTTGAAAAATATTACAAGATAGCAGCCGGCAAGCTAAAAATGAAATTTTTATGGAGATATACTGTCTGTCAGGGTATGAATAAAAATGGCTCTGGCGAATTCCCGGGTTTCATGCGGAAGCAGGGCTCTTCATCTGCAGAAAGGAAGATAATAAATATGACAGAACTTGAAAAATTAAATGCCGGTTTAGAATACGATTTTTGGGATCCGAAGGTGGATGGCCTAAAGATCCATGCTTTAGAATGGTGCCGTAAGCTTAACGCTATTCCAATGCAAAATACAGAAGAGAGGGAGGCAGCTATAAAAAGCCTTTTTAGTTCCGTCGGAGAAAACGCCACCATCCTGCCGGTTTTCAACTGTGACAACGGAAAAAATATCCATGTTGGGAAAAATTTTCTCACGAATTATAATGTTACGATTTTAGATATTGCGCCGGTCTGTATTGGAGATTATGTCATGATCGGTCCAAACACATTGATAACTACGGTGAATCATCCGATTTCACCCCTTGGCCGCCGCAGGCACCTTGGCATTGCAAAGCCTGTCAGCATAGGCAACGATGTGTGGGTTGGCGGCAATGTAACCATTTTGCCCGGTGTCTCCATCGGGAATAATGTTGTGATTGCAGCAGGAGCTGTAGTCACTAAGGATATTCCGGATAACTGCGTTGCCGGAGGAGTGCCAGCCAAAGTAATTCGGAATATTGAAAATGATATAAAGGAGAAGGATTAAAATTGTCAACCGGAAAGGCCAGATGGAACGCATTGTCACCAAGTTGGCAGGGATTTTTGCCGATTGCTCCATGCCAGCTCCATTTCAAATTCTGTTTCGTTATTTCCAGCATATATAATGATGGATGGTCCACATTTTGCAGTGATGCGCCTTTCTTGGTATGAATTCTGGTTTCCAAAATGCTGTCAGGGTACTTATGCCGACAGCCTGTGGAAAAGTAACTACATATGGAAGGCAAAAAGATGGTAATCAAACAGTTACTGAAGTATGTACCCATAACGGCAGATAACAATACTTATAATAAAAGCTGTTAAAGGGAATGGATTTCAGATATAATATAAATAAAGTCTGAAAAGTGATTAAATAACCATCAAAATGATTAGGAGATAAGGAAAAACATGGATGGAACAGTAAGAAGCAGCATTAAAATAGGCGCCAGGGTTCTGGTAGTACAGAAACAGGATCAGAGAACAGGTAAGCTGACAGAAGGTACCGTTCAGCGTATATTAACAAATTCGGCAAATCATCCAAGAGGTATCAAGGTGATGCTGGAAGGCGGCATTGTTGGCAGAGTACAGGAAATTTGTGAATAGTTGAGGAAACAGGCGGCCGTGGTTATGTACCTGAAGTATGGAAAGGCTGGAATTAGTGATGAAAAAGAAAAAGAGGAACAAAAAAGGGACGAATCAAAAAGACAAGAACTTAATGGATGGTAGTGTAAATAAACTTGTGTCTTTTGAAAAAAATGACTCCTTTTTGGTAAGAATTAAGATATGACAATTCTTAT